>JAYYJN010000129.1:0-8357 GCA_036146215.1 Planctomycetota bacterium | reverse complement strand
CCGCACAAAGCTCCAGTTGGAGCCACATCAGGTTCTGCTCCGCCCTCTGGTTACTGAAAAAGGAATGCATCGGAGCACTCGATTTAATGCATATTCGTTCGAGATCAATCGGTTGGCGACCAAAGAAGACGTGCGTGTCGCGGTAGAGAAAATGTTTGATGTGAAGGTCCTGGATGTGCGGACGCAAAACCGAAAAGGAAAGCCGCGTCGAAGTCGTTTTCGTTACGGCTATACCAAGGACTGGAAAAAAGCGATTGTCAAACTGGACCCTGAATATCGCATTGATTTCTTTTAACAAATAAAAAACTAAATTTTGGCACATCTGGTTTTCATCTTCCGGGAATAAAAACATGGGCATCAGGCGATACAAACCGACAACGCCAGGACGGCGGGGAGCGAGTGTCAGCGATTTTGCGGACATCACCGCCGGGAGTAAGTCGCCCAAGAAGTTGCTTAAGAGCAAGCGCAAAACGGGGGGGCGGAACAATCAGGGGAAGATCACTGCGCGGCACCGTGGCGGCGGGCACAAGCAGCGTTATCGACTCATTGATTTCCGCCGAAATAAGGATGGAATCCCTGCGAAGGTTCACGCGATCCATTATGACCCGAATCGGTCGGCGAGGATTGCTCTATTGCATTACGTCGATGGCGAGAAACGATACATTCTTGCCCCGCAAGGGCTTGAGGTAGGCATGCGAGTCGAGAGCGGAACAGACGCGACGCCCACCGTCGGCAACTGCCTTCCGCTGCGTAACGTTCCGCTCGGCATGGCTGTTCACAACATTGAATTGCAACCAGGGCGAGGAGGTGTGCTCTGCCGCTCAGCAGGTGCAAGTGCAGTATTAGCAGCTCGAGAGGCGGATTGGGCACAAATCAACTTACCGAGTGGAGAAATTCGTCGCGTGCCAGCGAATTGCCGCGCCACCGTTGGTGCGATCGGTAATGCCGACCACATGAACGTGGTGCTGGGCAAAGCTGGGCGGAAACGCTGGCTTGGTCGCCGACCGCACGTTCGCGGCACGGCGATGAATCCGATTGACCATCCGCACGGTGGTGGCGAAGGTCGCACCAAAGGAGGCCGTCATCCAGTGAGTCCCACCGGAAAATCGGCCAAAGGTGGTGCCACCCGTTATCGGCGTAAGGCATCGAATAAAGCGATTGTGCGAAGGCGAAAAACGAAGCGTTACGGACAACTCAAATTAAATAAGTGATGTTAAAATCAAACCGGAATGAAGACTCCGGCAAATGAAACAAGAGTGGATTTAATAAGAAGGTAGTCGATGGGAAGATCGTTGAAAAAAGGTCCGTTTGTTGACCCAAAGCTTTACAGCAAGGTTGAAAAACAACGCGACCTCGGCGCGAAGGAACCGATTAAGACATGGGCTCGCGCCTGCACGATTATTCCGGAGTTCGTCGGCTACACATTTTTGGTGCACAACGGAAAAGTGCACATGAAAGTTTTTGTGACAGAAGATATGGTAGGCCACAAATTGGGAGAATTCGCGCCGACGCGAACCTTCCGAGGACACGCTGGATCGAAAGCCAAATAAAAGCAGTCTTGCTTCTGGGCAACCGCGTCTTCGCGAGTGCTCGAAGCCGAGAATGGATTGAGAAGCACTATGGGATTTAAAGCCAGTCATAAATACGCACGGATCAGCCCACGAAAGGTGCGCTCGTTAGCGGACATGATTCGTGGACAGCGGGCGGATGTGGCCCTGGATATCCTGAAGTACCAACCGCACCGCGGAGCAAGGTTATTGGAAAAGGTGCTGCGAAGCGCTTTGGGTAATGCGATGGATCCTGACCAAAATTCTGGCCAAGGAACACGGATTGAGCAACTTGTGGTCCGCGATGCCCGCGTGGATGGTGGGCCGATGTTCAAGCGGATGCGACCAAGGGCACGGGGTATGGCCCATGTGATTAAAAAGCGAACCTCCCACATCAGCATTGAATTGGAATAGGATTGGAAGATTAAGGATGGGACAAAAAGTAAATCCAACCGGTTTCCGCGCAGGCATTATGGAAGGCTGGAAGAGCCGCTGGTATGCCTCGAAAAAAGATTTTTCGGAGTTGCTCGTTGAAGACCAGAAGATCCGTAAATATCTGAAAAAGAAATGCCGGTTTGCGGGCATTTCAAAGATTGAGATTGAACGGACACGGGACGAAGTGAAAGTGATTCTTCACGCAGCTCGCCCGGGCATTATTATCGGTCGCAAGGGCCAAGAAGTAGAACGCTTGCAGGGTGACCTGCAAGATCTGGTAGGGCGACGTATCAACATTAAAATTGAGGAACTTTCCCGTCCCGAAATGTACGCCCAACTCGTGGCAGAAGATATCGGAGAGCAGCTGCAGAAGCGGGCCAGTTTCCGACGAACGATGAAGCGGGCCATGGAGGCCAGCATGGAGGCAGGTGCGAAAGGGATCAAGATTCAATTGGCAGGACGATTGGGTGGTGCCGAGATGGCCCGTCGCGAAAAGCAGATCAGCGGCTCCATTCCCCTGTCGACGCTGAGGGCACAAATTGATTACGGATTCTCTGAGGCGAAAACCGCACAGGGGAATATTGGGATCCAGGTATGGATCAACCAAGGTATGTACCAACAAGAGGAAAAGACCGATGGCGCAGATGCCGAAACGGGTCAAACACCGAAAAGTCCAAAAAGGGCGTATAAAAGGTAAAGCCACACGCGGCAATCGTGTTGTGTTTGGTGACTACGGCCTCCAGGCCGCCGAGGGCGGCTGGGTGAGTGCTGCAACGATCGAAGCCGGACGTATTGCCGCGCAGCAGTATCTGCGCGGTGAGGGTAGGTTGTATATCCGCATTTTCCCGCATAAGCCAATCACCTCGATCCCGTTGGAAACGCGAATGGGTAAAGGAAAAGGCGAACCAGACTACTGGGCGGCGGTCGTGAAGCAGGGAAGTCTGCTCTACGAGATTGGTGGTACGACTGAAGAGATTGCAAAAATGTGCTTCGCGCGTTTGGCCCACAAGATGCCGTTACGTGTTCGTTTTGTGAAGCGGAGGTCTGCCTGATCCAATGACAAAAGCAGCCGAATTACGAGAAATGAGCGATGAGCAACTGGGTTTGACGCTCAAAGACACATGTGAACATTTTTTCCGCTTACGGATTCAGGCGCAAACTGAACGCTTGGATGCCCCGAGTGAACTAAAAAAGAATCGGCGCTTGATCGCGCGGATTAAAACCATCCAGAGAGAGCGTGCCGGAGGACTGGGAGGGCCAGAAACTGGCGATTCCTCAAAATCTGGTAAAGCGGAACCAACCGGCGAAGCCGACGCCGAATAAGGTTGCCAGGATAAAACACAGGCGCGTAACACGATTTCAAAGAGACAGATTCGATTAGGCCTCACGGCCTGGATACGGGAGCATTTAAGATGCCAAAAAAGGTAGCAGTGGGAGTGGTTACGAGGGACAGCGCTGCAAAAACGCGACGCGTCGAATTACCTCGATTGATCCAGCACCCGAAATATAAGAAGTACCTTCGTCGTCGGACCATTTGCCATGTTCACGATGAAAAGGAAGAGTCGAACATGGGAGACACCGTGGAGATCATTGAGTGTCGCCCTTACTCCAAAACAAAGCGATGGGAACTTGTCCGCGTCGTGACCAAAAGTACGGCGGTCGACCTGGCAGCGATGAAAGCGGCTAAGGCGGCAGAGGCGGAAGCATCTCAGGAAGACTGATTACCAGGCCGCTGAAAAAGCGAAAAAAATAAACAATACGAATAGACAAAGTAGGGTCAACGAGACCAAGTAATGTGGCGTCCTGTGGGACGGAATTGAGTGCAGCGATGATTCAGATGCAAACCCGACTAAACGTGGCAGACAACACTGGTGCCAAAGAGGTGATGTGCATCAAGGTGCTTGGTGGTTCCCGTCGTCGCACGGCAGGACTTGGGGACGTGATCGTCTGCAGTGTGAAGTCGGTCATCCCGGGAAGCGACATCAAGAAGAAATCGATCGTGCGGGCTGTAATCGTGCGGTGCAAGTCACCCACACGTCGTGAAGATGGAAGTTATGTCCGGTTTGACAGTAATGCGGTGGTCATCATCGACGGAGATCGAAATCCACGCGGAACGCGTATTTTTGGTGCCGTTGCACGAGAACTTCGGGAACGACGTTTTATGAAGATTGTGAGCCTCGCGGGAGAGGTGGTGTAATGAATATTCGACTCGATGATACGGTGGAAGTCGTCGCGGGTGCTGACAAGGGCACGCGTGGCCGAGTCCTTAAAATTATCAAAGACAAACAACGAGTTGTCGTTGAGGGTGTGAATCGCGTTAAGAAGCACGTTCAGCGTAGCCAGAAGAATCCCCGTGGTGGTCAGCTTTCAAAAGAAATGCCGATTAGCATTTCAAACATTCGCCTGCTATGCAACGCATGCAGCAGTCCGAGTCGTACCGGTCTGCGATACCAGGAGGATGGCGCGAAGGAACGATTTTGTAAAAAATGTGGGTCGGGATTAGGTGAGATTACGCCGCCTAAAGCCGCACACGTAAAGAAGTAGTAAGGGCAGTTTTTCAGATTTGACGGTAAGGGTTTTTTAAGACTCGGCAGGGTTAAACAGATGGCATCGCTACCCCGATTACAAGAAAAATATGAGAAGGAAATTCTTCCTGCCCTGGCGGAAAAGCTTGGACGGGAAAATCGACTTGCGCTCCCGAGATTGCAAAAAATTGTCGTCAGCATGGGTGTAGGTAGCGCGATCACTGAAAAGAAGCATCTGGATATGGCAATCTCGGCCTTGACGGAAATCACCGGCCAGAAACCTTCGGTGAGACGTGCGACCAAATCGGTGGCTGGCTTCAAACTTCGTGAAGGATCACCCGTGGGATGCATGGTGACGCTTCGGCGAACACGGATGTATGAATTTCTGGATCGCCTTATTACCCTTGCACTTCCCCGCGTGCGTGACTTTCGTGGTCTGAAACCCAAGGCTTTTGATGGGCGGGGCAATTACAGTCTGGGCCTACAGGAACAGTTGGTGTTCCCAGAGTTAAATCCTGATAAGTATCCGCTGACGCAGGGCATGAATATCGCGCTGGTCACCTCGACGCCCAACAATGAAGAGGCACGGATGCTGCTGGAAGGCTTCGGACTCCCGCTGCAAACTGAGGAAACGACAACAAATTAATTCAATCAAAAGATTTCAGCGACTTTAAAAACTCTCAACCAAAAAACTATTTATAAGCGCACTCATACGTTATGGCTAGCAAATCAAAAATCGCAAAGGCATTGAGATCACCGAAGTTTTCTTCGCGCTCTGAGAGACGCTGCAAACTGTGCGGGCGACCCCGGGCGGTGTATCGAAAATTTGGAATCTGTCGGATTTGTTTTCGGAATCTGGCAGATCGTGGAGTGATTCCAGGTGTCAAAAAAGCAAGTTGGTAAACCGGAGAAATTGTTTCGATGATGACCGATCCAATCGCTGATATGTTGACGCGAATTCGTAATGCTGTACGGATTGAGCGGCCTCATGTTGAAGTTCCTGCATCCAAAGTAAAACGCGGCTTGGCCGAAGTGCTCAAGCGTGAGGGTTATATCTGGGACTGGAATGAATCGGAGGAGGACAAATTCCCGATCATTCATATTGAATTGAAATATGGGCCGAATGGTGAGCGAGTGATCCGACACATCAAACGGGTTAGCAAACCGGGACGACGGATCTACAACGGAGCAACGCAACTGCGACCCATCCTGAACGGGTTGGGTATTTCGATTGTGAGTACGAGTCGAGGGGTAATCTCTGACCGAGAGGCGCGGCAGCGTAACCTCGGGGGAGAGGTTCTCTGCGAGGTGTGGTAAACCGGTGCACGGATTCGGCGGTAACCGAAAGCTGTTGAAACAAAAACAATCAAACGAAACTATCGCGAACACGTTGAGAAAGATGGACTGAGATGTCTCGTATAGGAAAACAACCTGTTGCTGTTCCCAGCGGTGTCCAAGTGGCGACCGAAGGCAATTGCGTCACGGTGGAGGGGCCGCTCGGAAAACTTAGTTTCACCCATCGTCCCGAGGTAAGCGTGAGCGTGGACAGCGACAAGGGAATCCTCGTCGAACGAAATGGTAATGAAAAGCAAATCCGAGCGTTTCATGGACTTACTCGGGCGCTGCTACAGAACATGGTGGTTGGAGTAACCAAAGGTTACGAGAAGAAATTAGAAATTGTAGGTGTAGGATATCTGGCCGCTGTGCAAGGGCAGTCGTTGCAATTGCGGGTGGGTTTTGCCAATGAAGTTCATAAATCGATTCCGCAAGGACTTGATGTTACTTGTCCGGACCAGACACACATTGTGGTCAAGGGCTGTGACAAGCAGATGGTAGGGCAGTTTGCTGCAGAGGTGCGAGCGGTTCGCAAGCCGGAACCGTACAAGGGTAAAGGGATTCGTTATGTGGATGAGTACGTCCGTCGTAAGGCAGGAAAGGCCGTAGGGGCCTAGTTTCCGGTGCAAGCCTGAATGGAAGTTTGCTTGCAGATAATAAATTTTAAAAATCATTATATTTGAGTCAGTCATGAATCACGAACGAGCCATTCTCCGTCAACGTCAAAGACGGCGGTTTCGCGTCCGCAAACGGTTACGGGGCACTGCAGACCGACCGCGGTTGAGCATTTCCCGAACCCATCGTCACATTTTTGCACAATTGATTGATGACGCGGCTGGTAAGACTCTCGTTTCGGCCGGCTCCATGGACAAAGAATTGGTAAAAGGTATTTCCTACGGTGGAAACAAAGATGCAGCTTCTGCAGTGGGCAAGGCAATCGCCGAGCGGGCAAAAGAAGCGGGGGTTGTATCGTGTGCGCTGGATCGAGGTCACTGTAAATTTCATGGCCGCGTAGCGGCCCTTGCAGAAGCAGCCCGTGAAGCAGGACTGCAGTTTTAACAAAAAAATTAAACCAGAGTATTTATTCGGGAGTTTATCGTCGTGGCAATCAAAGCAAAAAAAGAAACCAAATCACCAGGTGAATTGATTGACAAGGTCGTCAAAATCAAGCGGTGTGCGGCGGTCGTCAAAGGTGGTCGCCGTTTCAGCTTTGCTGCGATGGTCGTTGTCGGCAATGGTGAGGGACGCGTCGGTTGGGGATACGGCAAAGCAAACGAGGTTCCGCCCGCTGTGGAAAAAGCAGTGAAAAGCGGGACCCGAAATCAGGTGGAGATCGAGTTGGCTGATAACACCATCCCGCACCAAGTGGTGGGAGAATTCGGTGCCGCACGTGTGGTGCTTGTGCCCGCCTCTCCCGGAACGGGAGTGATTGCAGGTGCGGCGGTGCGAGCCGTCTGTGAGGCTGCCGGAATTCACGATATTTTGACAAAGAGTTTTGGATCAAACAATTCGGTGACGTTGGTCAAAGCAACTATTGCTGCTCTAGAAAATTTGCGGTCGCGCAATGAAATTGAACGACTGCGGGGAGTGACGCTGTCATGAACATCCACGATGTCCACCAAGGTGTGCAAAAATTCAAACGTCGACGTCGCATAGGGCGTGGTCCCGGTTCGGGCCACGGGAAAACTTCGGGGCGTGGACACAAGGGACAAAAATCGCGGGCCGGGTACTCACGCCAGGTTGCGTTTCAAGGCGGTGCAATGCCGATGGTCCGCCGGATTCCGAAACGAGGATTCAATAATCGCTGGGCGCCGGTGGTGGCAATTGTCAATGTCGAAGATTTACAGAATGCGTTCGATAGCGGGGATACGGTAACGCCGGAGACGGTCCGGCAAAAGAAATTAATCCCGCCCCACTTCGAAATTTTCAAAGTTTTGGGCAATGGTGAGTTGAAGAAAAAGCTCTCTGTTTCAGCACACCGGTTCAGTAAAAGTGCAGAGGAAAAAATTGAGCAAGCAGGTGGAAACACCACCCTGCTGCCGGGAAAAAAACCGGTCGTAAAAAACAAAATGGGGCATTCCAAAGCCCAAAAATAACAGGTAATAGGAACCGTATTTTGCTGCCACGCCAGTCGCCCGCTGTGAGCACCGGAGTGCCCTGTTTGATACCGACCAAGGACGGATCGAAGCATGTTTGAGAAATTCCGCGTTATCTTCACAATCCCGGAACTGCGGCAAAAAATATTTCTTACGCTGCTGTTTCTCGCCATTTATCGAGTCGGCTGGCAGATTCCACTTCCCGTTGTCAATCAGGAAGCCATGACCGCCCACTTCGAGTCGGGCGAGTTGGCCGATCTATTCGCGGCAGTCTCTGTGTTCAGCGCGAGCCAACTGAATCAGGCCACTATTTTTGGTCTCGGCATCATGCCGTATATATCTGCTTCGATTATCTTCCAGCTTCTCGGCAGCGTCTGGAAACCTTTGGAAGAGCTAAAAAAAGAAGGCGAAAGCGGGCA
>JAYYJN010000128.1:0-7076 GCA_036146215.1 Planctomycetota bacterium | reverse complement strand
TCGGGCTTCGGGGTTCATATAGCCATACCGGGAAAATCCACCGCCATATTCAGACTTGTCAAAACCGACACTATCGAGCCATTTGTTTGCCTGTGTCTTTACGTGGCCCGGCACATTCAGGTACGCCATCACCGCACTCTTAAGCGCCATGATCTGCCAACAGACAACCGACGTATCTCCGCCCCCATTATAAGTCGGCGTGTAATGCCAACCACCCGTTTGTGGTTTCTGACTGAGTGCAATGTAATTGATTGCCTTCTGCGCTGGCAATTTTAATTTCGAATCCTGCGTCATCCCATACGCTTCCACCAATGCACATGCCGCGATTCCATGACTGTACATGTGGTAATGCCAGTATTTGCTGTCATACAGTTTCCCACTTCCGGGATCCATCTTTCCAACCAGGTAGGCCAAACCTTTTTTAACGACGTATTCGTATTTATTATTTTTTGCCGGCAAGTGCGTGTAGCCTGCGGCTAAAAAAGGTAAAAGTGCCATACCGGTCGCCCCGACTTTGGGACTATTACCCGGAGAAATATCATCACCCGGGTTGGCAAAGCCGCTGCACTTATCGCCAGGCGTATGGTCGAAACTCCAACTGCCGTCACGATTCTGATGATTGGCTAACCACCGCAATGCGGCCTCGACGGCTGACTCGGAACCAGGACTACCGCCACCCTTGCGGACCGCGCCGGCACGACCACCGGTTGTACGACTCCCCAGACCACTTGCGGCTGCGCCGCCCATGTCCGTTGCCACATCGCCCGAAAAAGCAGACTCGGTTGCAAAATCTGAAAACTCAACTTGGGCGGCCGCGAGACTGACGTCATCCTGTTGCGTGTTAATGGTGAATTCGGGTGCCTCGATCTGTGTATCGACAGGGGCGGTGACCTCTTCAATTTCTTCTTCGGTCTCCGATTCCGCTTCTTCAAGTTCTTCGTTCAGTGATTCGTTGTTATCTTCTTCGAGTTCCTCTTCTTCGGTGACGTCCGGGTCACCAATCACCAATTCGCGTATTTCATCTTGTTTTTCTATTCCGAGTCCAATCAGTCCCAATACAATGAGCAAGAGCATATGCACCACCATGCTGATCAGCCAACTCGGGCTTTGTCGCAGCCAAATGCCAAATCCGCTCTCTTCACCCGGTTCCCCATCGTCATCCTCGTCATCCGTATCGTCCTCAGCAGCCGTTGCAGCCTTCGCACGTAGGGATTCTTGCTCTGCGGATCGCTTTGCATTTCTTTTCGGAGGCGTGCCCATCGTTTTAATGCCTTTATGATGCGGTGAGTGGTGCTCTGAACCGGGCCTGATTTCGATCAATTTCAATGTTTTCAACCAATCTTCAGTATAAAAAAATGGAACGCCACTGACAAACCATTCCTTGATTAGGCCCGAAAAATCGCCTGGAATCTCTCGGTTAGGGTGGCAATTCTGAAGCTTTCTGGGAAAACGCCGGGTACTGGTCGCAGGATGTGACAAATCGATACAATAAGTACCAATCAGGAGGGCGAATAAAGCTCGCTGTTTTTGCACTTTTTTGTCGGCCCTTAATCTTATTAGTAGAAACGAAAACGATGGCGAAGAAAAAACTGGAGACTCTGTTTCTCGTTTGCGAAGAAACCGGAGATTACAACTACACAATCCGCAGGAAACCGGGTGGCGAAAAACTTCGGCTAAAGAAATACAGCCCCCGCCTACGTAAGCACACGTTGCACGTGGAAAAAAAGAAATAGGCCGCTTGGCGAGCACACGGTGTCCACCAGAGCCGAGCGACCTCCGGCCTCGAGAGACGCATGCAGGATGCACCCGAACGCACGTGGCGGATCGCGCCGCACGATCAACAACAAATAGAATCGCTCCAACGGGCGGCCGGTATTCCGGCAATTGTCGCCCAACTATTGCTGACCCGCGGAATCGACCAGGCAGAGACGGCAGAGTCGTTTTTGCATCCCAAGCTTTCCGACATGCGTGACCCGGCCGATTTTCCGGGAATTGATTCAGCTGTGCCACGTATCGCGCAGGCGATCACAAAAAAACAATCCATCATGATTCATGGGGATTACGATGCCGACGGGATCACGGGCACCGCGATTCTTTACCGATGCTTAAAATTGCTCGGTGCTGACGTTCGCTATTTCATACCCAATCGGTTAGGCGACGGCTATGGATTGAAAGCGGATCGCCTAAAACAATTTGCCGAAGATGGTATCGACATGGTGATCACCGTGGACTGCGGAATCGCCAGCTTAGAAGAAGCAGACGCGGCGCAGCAGCTAGGCCTTGAATTGATCGTGACCGATCATCATACGCCGGGGCAACGCTTGCCAACTGCTACTGCAATCCTTCATCCCGGACTTCCCTCCATGCCTTATCCATTTGCCGGACTATGTGGCGCAGGCGTTGCATTTAAGCTTGCTTGGGGGCTATGTCAGCACAAAAGTGAAAGCAAACGCGTTACACCGCAACTAAAAACATTCCTGCTACAGGCCGTGGGTCTGGCAGCGATCGGTACCGTGGCCGACGTGGTGCCCCTTCTCGATGAAAATCGATCGCTGGTCCACCATGGGCTTGGAAGCCTTTTACGACAGCCTGTTCCCGGGCTTGCAGCTTTGATGGAGATCACCAAGTTATCCGATAAGAAACGACTCGGGGGGGAGGACATCGGATTTACGATTGCACCCCGACTCAACGCGGCCGGAAGACTCGGACAAGCACCTCTAGCAGTCGAACTCTTGACGACCGATGATCCAGCGCGGGCCAGATCGTTAGCAGATTATTTACATGAACTGAATAAAAGTCGTGAAAGTATTGAACGCAGCGTCTATCTTGCTGCTAACAAACAAGCTCAGGCACAACTTGATGCAGGCAGCCACAGTGCGTTGGTGCTGGCAGGAATGGGATGGCACAAAGGGGTCATTGGTATTGTTGCCGGAAGATTAGCCGAAAAATATCATTGTCCGGTACTCGTCACCTCACTCGATGAAATGGGAGTCCAGCCAGGTGTCGGTAGCGGACGTAGCATTCAGGGATTCAATCTTGCTCAGGCACTGCAGGCGTGTGATCCCTATTTAGTCGGTCATGGGGGACATGCTGCGGCCGCCGGATTTCAATGTGAGGCGGAAAACATAGATCGGTTTCGGATTGCCTTCTGCGAATACGCTGATGCTCAGAGCAGCGGTGCGATGCAGCAGGCAGAACTTAACATTGACGCAGAGGTGCCGCTTAGTGGCCTTACCTTGCAGGCGGTGGAACATATAGAACGCCTGGAGCCGTTCGGTCAAGGAAACCGCCGGCCGCTTCTGTGCAGCAGTCAGATCGAAATTCGGGAACCCAAGACCATCGGCAATGGAGACAAGCACCTAGCACTAAAGGTGGTGCAGAATGGAATCACAATCCGCGGGGTTGCTTTTGGACGGGGCTATTGGGTCAACGAACTGCAACAGCTTACGGACTCTGTTGCCATCGCGTTTCGACCAGTGATTAACACGTTTCGTGGTCAAAGAAATGTCGAACTCCATCTGGAGGATTGGCAACGCACCGCAAAACGGACTGACACATCTCTGGTCGCCTCAGGCGAAACTACCGATTAAGTGCAATGTTCAACACAGCATCGTGCGTCGGTTTGCGAAAAAAATGGTGGCCGATCAAATCATGAGTCGAGGTGTATTAAACCCTCGTGTGATCGGTGCATTGCAAAAGGTGCCGCGCGAAGAGTTCGTTCCGAAAACGTTGCGCGTTCGTGCCTACGAAGACGCAGCGTTACCTATCGCGTGCAAGCAGACCATCAGTCAGCCGTTGATGGTTGCATTAATGAGTGAGGCCCTTGGTTTAACGGGAAGTGAACGAGTTTTGGAAGTAGGCACCGGGAGCGGATCGGGGATGGGTCGCTTGGCCTTCCGCAAGATGCCCCATTTGACGCTGTGCTGATTGCTGCCGCAGCCCCTCGGTGTCCGCCCGCACTTTGAGAGCAATTACACGTCAGCGGAAAGATCGTAATTCCGCTGGGGGAACCTCAGCAGCAGCGACTGCAGGTGTTGGAGAAACAGAAATCAGGCCAACCTCTAATCATTAATCACGTTTTACGTCGATTCGTGCCTCTGATTGGGGCCGGGCTCTAAACGGCGAAATTTTCATCGGCGGTTGTGACCTAGATCCGCTGAAGGAATCGACCGCGGTGGTCCGATACCAACAAAGAGAATCAAAACGGGCCCATCCCCAAGGGCGGTTGTTTTGAAACTGGAAGCCCTTTTTGGAATATCTGCCACTAAGAAAGGTACCCATGTCGCGTTTAGTCCGGGAATTTGCCATCGCTGCTAGCACCTGTCTGTTTATTTTTCTTGTGCCTGGTGTGCTGATGGCACAACTTGTCCCTGGCACAGGGCAAAAGATTAAGCATGTGGGTGATGATTTTGAGAATCCCGAGTGGCATTACATCGGCAACTGGCCAAAAAGCACCGAAGAAAATAATGATCGACACAACTATCCCTCCGGAAAGTCAGCCAACGGAAGATGGTACGAGGGAATGAAAAGAGGGCAACCCGATTTCATTCGAAGAGTGCCTACCCCTTCCGGTGGTCTTCTCGGCAGTGAAGGGTCTCTGATGATGCGATCGTTACAGACAGGCATTCCGGGCGTGCCGAGTTACCGAACGCAACAGGATGATTTCATTGCTGACACAATGTATCGTCTCGGTCGACCGATCCCATCGGGACGGATGCCAAGTGTCGTTACCCGGGTATATCTTGCCCCGTTCGAGCGATGGGAACGACGCAGGGGTGCAACATTCGCTTTTCGGCTTGCCTGCGAACCGGCAAATCCCCGCGCGCGATCACGTCATAGCGATGAACCGGACACCTACTGGCCAGGACTGCTGATCGATTTCCACCCCAAACGGGGTGAAAAACAACCCCAGGACATGGCATCATTTCGGATCCGAGCAAGTCGCAACGGGGATTATCGAGGGCCCGCAATTACTGAAACCGGTTGGTGGACTCTTGGCATGTCAGTAACGCCCAATGGTATGGTTCACTATTATGCCCGGAAAGGAATCGAGGATCTTACCCCCGAGGATCGTATCGCGTCACAATACCCATACGGTTTCAGAGCGCGTGAAATGCGAACCTTTTTCTTTAATGTCCTCAGCGGCGACGATGGAAAAACATGGTCGACGCCCTGGATTGTGGATGATCCCTCCGTATACGTTGCCCGCTAGGGAACGGTGCTGCCTGCATTCATGCATGCTGCGCAATCATGGGTAAAAGAAAGGGTGGCTGCCTTTGCAGCACACCCTCCACCCGATTTCGCATCGCTCAGAGTTCGCCAAATACTGAATCTACCAATTCCAATTCCGATGCACCGTTCAGCGTGCTAACCCGTTCGACTCGAATCGCATCGGCCACAGTGTATTGATTCGGGTTAGATCCCGGTCCCAGACGAACGTTAAGATTTCCACCAGTCACCTGAACCGTTGCCAGAGTGTCCCAAGCGGAGCCCTCATATTCAAACTCGCTTGGTGCATTTCGCTGATTCACGGTCGTGGTCGCCAATAGCGAGCCACTCGCATCTTCCATTGAGAAAGCCGCATCGACTGCATTGTACTTATTGCCATATTTATGCGCCCACGTAGCCGCAACCTGATAAAGGCCGTCGTCCAGACCCGAGAAATTCCAACTCGCTGTCCCATCACCACCGCGCATGGTGTGGTTATCACCACCATATGCAGAGGCGGCCTGCCGATTGTCGGTATAACGGAACCCATCTTGGCTGAAACCCGCATCTTTGTTGTCGATGACCGCTACCAAAGATGCTTCGTCATCATTGACCACAAACGAATCGCTGCCACCGGCATAGCCGCCCGCTGTCGCAGCGATCGTTACCGCCTGAGTTCCATCGGCAAAGTTGTCGTCGACTGCAGCGATTTCAAAGGTTGCACTGCTCTGTCCATCTGCGATGGTGACGGTCGACGGCACGTTCGCTTCAGTCAAATCATCACTCGCAAGGCTAACTACCAGGTCGCCCTCGGTATGAGTGCGGGTCACTGTGGCAGTCGTTGCCGCAGCACCGGCTGCCTCAGAGATTATTGCATCGGCAATCGATACCGAGAGTGTCGGGGCAATGTCTCCTAGTTTCTCAATGCGGATGGCATCGGCGACCGTATAACGATTGCTGTTTGAGCCAGCCCCAAGATTCACGAAGAGTGATCCTCCGGTAACGTTGAGAGTTGCCAAAGAATCCCAGCTTGAACCATCATCCACAAATTCATCCGGGGTATTCATCTGGTTGACTGTAGCCGTCGCCAACACAGTGCCACTCGCATCCTCTATTGAAAAAGGCGCGTCGACCACGTTGTACTTATTACCATATTTGTGAGCCCAAGTAGCCGATACCTGATACTCTCCATCAGCGAGATCTGAAAAAGCCCAGCGAGCCCAGCCATCACCACCTCGCATATTATGATTATCCTGGTCACGGGCAGCGGTCACTTGATTATTGCTCTGGTAGCGGAATCCGCTCTGACTGAAACCACTATCACCATTGTCTACAACGGCAATCATAGTGACATTCTCATCGGTGACACCAAGCACGCCACTGGCACCGGTGTATCCTGCTGCAGCGGCCGTAATCGTAACATTCTGTGTGCCATCGACGAGACTATCATCCACGGCTGAAATCTCAAACGTCGCGCTACTCTGACCATCAAGCAGCGTCACCTGTGCCGGTACGGTCGCTTCGCTTGTATCGTCACTCGTGAGCGCGACCGTTAAATTACCTCGCGGATCGCTCCGCGTCACCGTGGCCGTTGTCGCCGCAGCACCAGCCTCCTCAGCAATCGAGGCATCGGCAATCGCGACATTTAAAACGAGTGGTACATCCTCGTCGGTCACCTCAAGGAAAAAATCCCACTGTGTTTGGTTATGTTGCAGACGGTACCGGTGATTATCAGGACCCCAGCCGTCAACTTCGATGATGCCGTCGGCACCGATACCGTCGTCGTATACGTTGTGTCCGTTTGCGACGAGATCATCATAGAGCCTTTGACTGTTTGAATAGGGCACAATCCCATCATCAACTGCATG
>JAYYJN010000127.1:0-4545 GCA_036146215.1 Planctomycetota bacterium | reverse complement strand
CAGGGACGCGCTCTCCAGGTCCGCGCCCGTCAGGTCCGCGCCCGTCAGGTCCGCGCCGCCCAGGTTGGCGCCGAGCAGGTTTGCTCCAGGCTGCAAATTATTACCTGAATACACGTGATTACCGCCCTGGATGAGGTTTTGAATGGGATCAACGATCGTGCCGTCGGTTTTTTGATACGAGGCCGCATCGGCACAGGTGGCGGAGAATAAAAGAATGATTACCAGTGTGATGCGACGCATGAGCTTCCCCTGTGAATAAATTGCCTTTGTCTAAATTACCAAAGACCGACATCAGAACAAGGGTTTTGCGCAATGAGATAAGGCGGAAATTGACTCAATCCGGTCAATGATCGGCCCGCAACTGAATTAGACTTTGAGTCGCACGCGTGGGACTGTTGTTTCGAGCGATGATAGTAAAGCCCGCGTCTTCAATCTGTTGCCTCACGCCAGAGGGAATTTCCTTTTCTCCTTTATTGAAAAAGAACACATGAACCGCGTCTGGTAAAGCTGCTCTCTGTCTCTCTAGCTGATCGATGAGGTCAGGGACTTTTTCGTCTGTGAAGGACGTTTTCTTCCAGTCCTTGGTCTCGAAGTTGTATTTCTTTCCGGTGCTTCGGTCAGCGGCTCGCATTATCAGGTGTAAGCCCATACGAATTGAAAGAGCTGATGAGGCATGCTGACATAAAGACAACGATGGCCTACTACATCGACCTGTCTCATGAGGATATCGCCGCGAACCTTCACAGGCGATTTACGGCTCAGTATGCAACACTTGGTGATATTTTTGGTGATACCTTCCGCACCGGTGCGAACACCTTTACACCCGAACCTATCGATTTCAGCAGAAATAGTAGCGGAGGGCAGGGGACTCGAACCCCCAACCCCTTGCGGGGCACCTGATTTCGAGTCAGGCTGCTAGCCAATTCGCGTACCCTCCGGTGAGCGTCGGTCCGCTCGAAATGATCTGCCGACCCCTTCAATGTACGTCTGGTCAGAATGTCGGGCAATACTCCTGTAATCCCTTTGGAAGCAAGAATCGCTACAAGCGGTACGTGCTGTCGCGCGCAGCCGGTATGATCGCGCAAAGTGTTCTCAGAGGGTGTCGCTGGTGTTGGCTGTAAAGCTCATGCCCAAGGAGACGGTTCTACGCATCCTGCCCCGTATGCAACGGAATGATAAATAGTTGCAACTCTAGGGAGGCAGCAGCCGATGCTGAACATGCGGCTGACTGTCGCACTGCTGCCCCCGCGAAGGGATGCTCAAGGAGGCACGGTCCACGGACGGACCAGATAACAAAATGCAACCTAAGGAGCTTCCTGATGCCAAAAAATATTTATCGCATCGTTACCCGTGGGGCCGATGGTGAAATCCAGACTCGAGATTTTGATCAGGCCGAACCAATTCTCAAGATGCATACCCAACTCGGGGTCGATGACTGCAGCACCGATTTGGGCCTTCGTGGCATGCCTGTCTTTCGTGGTCTGGTGGGCCCCATGCCAGAGGGCAAGCATATCGTTCGCTATGAATCCCCTGAAGTCTTCGAGTCGTTGACGAAAGAGTGGGGAAGCGATAGCCCGGTTGGTCGTAAAGCGAAACGTCGTACCGCGAAATAGGTCAGCCAGTTAATTTGCGCTGCCTACCCATCGGTCAACGAGTAGTGCTTCCACGCCAGGCCGAGCCGTACCGTGGAGGATCGTCCTTGATACGGTGAACGCCGCCAATCGCCCCGCGCCCCGAAACCGTGGTGGTTGCCTGCCTGCCCGCCCCGTGGACTGGCGTTCGATGTACAATTTCTTCCTCAACGTAGCGATGCGTCGTAACGGGGACCTGGTACGTCTGTTTTTCGGGAACTAAATCACGGCGTGTCACTTGCCGCTGCGTCTGCTCGGTTCGTGTCTCCCACCGCGTCTCCGGGACGAGATGATAGCCGACATATGGGGTTTTGAAGGGGTTCAACACATCGTGCCAGCGACCTTCCCAACGATAAGTCGTCACCGGTGTATAGTTCAACTGCGTGTGCGGCTCATAGCTGGTGGAAATTTTTTCGCGATAAACAGTTTTTTCCCGCTGCTCCAATCTCTTCTCAACCACGGGGCGACGTACCGTACTGCGCGTTTCCTTGTAGGTAACGCCGTTTTCCGTGTAGTAACGGACAGAGGGTTGTGCGTCGGCATTGGGAGCGGTGCAGGTGAGGCAGAGAATGCCTATGCTGAAGAAGGAAATCGGGGACAATGCCCCGCGACGCATCCTTGCTCGCATGACTGGCCTCCCTTCGCTTGTTGACCACGTCTGTTATCGGACGCAGAAGCGTGGGGCCTTTAGCCAAGAAGGGTAAAACGGGTCGCATTTTGGATAAAATTGTGCGACTGCCCGGAGCGAATTGCGGCTGCGGTGGATCAGTTGCCTGCTGGAAGTCGATTCTTAGGTCGGGGTTTCGCGTGTGTCGACTCATTGGACCGCGGAATCAAATTTTTGGTGGCCACCGTTGGTCGACCCTCGGCAAGGATAGCCGCATCCATCGCCTGAAAGTCGTGGATCCAGACACTCATCTGCATGTTGCCTACTCCGCGGGTGCTACGCACCGCACGCGTTGGAGCGAGCGGGCCCATGAATGGCGGTGCGATCCGCACCCGACTTTGCTTTGCGGCCGAAAAACCACCAAGCGTGATCGAGCCACGGTCAGGAACGACGACCGTGGTCCGCACCCCGCGTTGTTGAAACGCGGGCAACTGAATGGTTTGCGCTTTCGCAATGGCTGCGCTCTGGGAGATCGAAACCGCGAGCACACCGATAGCCGCATGCCTTGCCGACACCCTACACAACGCGGAACACAACGCAGAGCCCAATCCAGACAACAACGCAGAGATAGATGGCTGCAACAGTTGCATGACTACTTTCCTTCGTTTCCCCATCCGACGGCTCGGTGATGCCACGCATTGTACCGAACGGAGGGAAAAAACATAAGAAAATAAATCGTGGTATCTTCTGACGGGGGGCCCGTTTTTAAGAAAGCCCCGCGTACTATGGACTTTCGACAATCCCAGGGTGCTAGCTGCGGTAATCACGGAGCGGTCCGAGTGCTGTTCTCTCTGCAGGGGACTTGGTATTCTTTGAATATCCCGAAGGCGCACGGCGGTTGTTCCATCGGGCACGAGCGTACTGGTTTTTTTAGTCCCCTCCGAAGCCCATCCTCCTCGGAGCCAATAGGAGCAAATCGATGAAGAGTTTAGTCAGATGTGGCCTGTTGATCGCAGTGATCACTTCGGCCGTGATGCTCGCCGCGCCCGAGCGGGCAGAGGCACGCCGCTACTATTCCTACTACCCGGCGTACCCCGCGTATGGTCCGGTCTACACTGCGTACTATCCACAGCCTGTTGTGTATCCCCGACGTGTTGTGTATCCGCGTCGTGTCGCCTACTACGGTGCGCCTGTTGTTTATCCGGCCCCGGTTTACTACGCCCCGGCCCCGGCGCCTTGCTGCTGCAAATAAATTGCGACAGTTTGCGTACGCAGTAAAACAGTTTGCTGCGTTCTTGAAGCCGCTGCCGGGTCCGTCCGGCGGCGGCTTTTTCATGCGCGGCCTCGGAATGTGCTGCCAGATCCTGCAGGAAAGGCGTTGATTGCTGCGTGTCCAATGTACCGCTAAAATCGACAAGCAGTCCGGCATTTGACCAACGAACGAATGTACCATGGCAAAACAGTTCGACCCTTATCACAAGTGGCTCGGTATCGCACCGGAGGAGCGGTTGCCGACTCACTATCGTTTGCTTGGATTGAATCTCTTCGAGTCTGATCCTGATGTGATTGAAGCGGCGGCAGATCGGCAGATGACCTACCTGCAGGAGGTCTCGCAGGGCAGCGAGTTGGAGCAGGCTCAGAAACTGCTTACCGAGGTCGCTGAGGCCCGGCTTTGCCTTTTAAACGGTGAAAAAAAAGCGGCCTACGATGCGAGGCTGCGTGCGCAGCTTGAAGCCATTGAAGGGGGCGAGCGGTTGCGGCAGCAGTCAAAATCTGCGGCCGAGTCGACAGCGCGGAAATCCCAGAACAAATCCGCAAGCGCAGCCGGCGACCGGCAGCTACGGGCACGCAAAAAAAAGGCGACTGCATCCTCGACCGCAGCACGGGAGTTGAAAACGAAAAAACAGAAGCAGGGCCAACAACCGGCTGCCGCCGCAGATGCAGCGCAAAAATCGGCACCTGCGGGCAAAGACGGCAATCGGAGTAAGGTTTACATGGCGCTGGCGGGTGCCGCCGTGCTGCTTTTTGTCGCGGTGGCTTTTTTTCTGCTCGGTGGTGACAGAGCAACCGAATCGCCGCCTGCTACTGCACGAAAATCTGCCAACGAAACCCCGCAATCGGAACCGGTGGAAATTCCAGCGATCGGCAGTGGCCGACCGATTACTGTGCAGCCCGATCCGACGCCTTGGTTTATAAAAAAACGGCTCGGCCGATCGACCAGTGAGAAAGAGGAGCAAGAGTCCTCAACACGAGATTCCGAGGAGGAGGAAAACGGACGCAGCTCCGCAGACACTGGCAAAACGGATG
>JAYYJN010000126.1:0-5605 GCA_036146215.1 Planctomycetota bacterium | reverse complement strand
CGGCGTCAGCAATAAGATGTTGTATTTCGCTCATCGTAAGTCGTTCTCCAGGATTGCGGTTTATGCGTAGGGGCTAACCGCAGCGCTCGTGCCAGTCCGTCTGGCGTTTTCCTCATCGTAATGCCGTAAGCCCAGTCTTGGCAAGCATTTTGTCTTTTTTTGTCCATTGCTAGCGGATCGCCAGGACAGGTTGATTTTGGGGTAGTCATTTGTCACAAATCCTGATAGAAGCAGACTTTAGATGTCTTTTGCTGACCTCGAGTGCCATGTGGTTTTCTTGCCACATCGATAACGTTTCCATAAACGCGCATGTCGCTATCTTGCAACAAAACAGACCGATCGGTTGAGTTCACACCTCCGATGGGGGACACCCTCGGCAAGCGATGTTTCGGGCTCTCAGTTTTTCTATTGCTGGTGGTCAATCTTTGTTGGACCGGTGACACCGCTGTACTCCTCGCAGCATCCATCTCGATCGATTCCTTAGAGGGCCCGACAACCAGTTGGAATCTTGGAAAAACTGATTCGACGATCCACGTCCTTGAGCATGCTCGGGTTCGCCACCCTGTCCACAGTGGTCGATGGGCAGAAAAATTTTATCTTTCCTCTGCCGGCGGTTCATTCGCTTATGTCACAACCCCGATTGAAATGGCATCAGTCATCGAGGAACTTTCTTTTTCTCTCTGGATTCGTGCCGATCGTCCTGGCATGCAATTGGCGGCTCGTGTGGTTCTACCCCGGTCGATCGATCCCGACACAGGTAAAGCTTTAACTTTGAAAGTTTATGGGGATAGTTATCAGAATGTAGGACGATGGCAACAATTGTTCCTCGAACAGGTGTTGCAAAAAGTGCGGCGTCAAACACGCATCGCTCGGAGCGGCCATTCGGGCAAAGTGGATTTCCGCGAAGCGTATGTCGACCGGATAATGATAAATCTTCATGGGGGAAATGGAAAAACGATCGCTTACATTGATGATTTGACGATCCATGGTTTAATTTCCCAAAAAAATAATTCGCCTGTATTGGCTGATCAGCTCGCACCCATCGATTTATCCTTCGACTCCAAACCGCGTCCAAACAAGAATCAATTCGGGCCTGCATTACCAAGGGTGATTCAATACCAGGGTGAGCCTTTTGCCTTTTTAAAAAATCTAGGATTCAACGGCATTTTGCTTCCCAGCCCGCCGACAGAGCAGCAACGCCGCGATGCATCCAAACACTACCTTTGGTTACTAGCACCAAAAAGAAACATGACGGAGGTTGCTTCCGGGCAATCTCAGACCGATGTACCCATACCGATCAACGAGACGCTGGTCTGGTATGCACCGACCGATCGAGAGCCCCCATCTCGGCAGAATGTAAACGAAACCAATAATAAGAAGTCCCATATCACGCTAGGGGAAGAGCCCTTAAAAATCGAGAAAATTCGGACGCAGATCTCTGCAAACTCAGCATTTCCTTTGCCTCTTCAAAAGAGATTTGATTCCGTTCCCTCGCCGCGAGTGGACTTAAGTTATTGGGAGATCCGAGAGCAGGTCTTCCGCACTATTGCCGGAGGCAAACAGCGGTTTCTCTTCTCATCTCGGCAACCGCTCAATGGATCACAGCCCTCTGCCCAAAGACGCAGCAGGGCGCTGCGTCTCATTCTGATGGAACTCAATATTCTCGCCCCTTTTCTCTCCGGACACGTGACCGCGCAGAGTTTCAATGGTCGTGACACGGATATCCAAACTACCCTTTTGACAAAACATCGTAGCGCAGTTTTGATCTCCAAAACTGCAAGGATTCATGGCACTTTTCTGTCTCGGCCGATTACTGAAACATACGAAGTGACCGTTCCTCACATTGCAGCAACATCCCGAGTCTTTTTTATCCGCCCATTTGATTTACGACCTGCCCACCGACAGCGCGTGGCAGGCGGGGTTCGGGTGACGGCACAAGGGATTGATCAAATTACAGCCACCCTGTTCACCAATCAGCTTTCTCAAATACGCCGAACCGCAAAGCAGATTGCGGATTCAAGGGAAGAAGCACACGAAGTCTTTTTTTGGTTACTCAAGGAGGAGCAACGCCTTCATCGAACCACTTGCGAATACTTGCAGGGGATGGAATTTTCCTCAGCAACGGGAAAGATTTTCTTGAAAACTTTGAAGAAAAATGCATTACTCAGCGGCGACGATTCCCGACGCGTGGCACAACGAGAACTAGGGTATTCTCTAGCACGTTTCCAACAAATACGATCTATGCAATGGGAAATATGGCATCGGTTCGCCGACACAATCGGTCCACCGACCCGGCACCCGGCACTAGCACGTTTTGATACGCTGCCTGCCGCGATCACCTGGGCGGACGTTTTATCCGAGTTAACCTTGGGATCCGACTTGCTCGAAGGTAATCGACCGGATCAATCTGCGGGTGATCACGCAGATTGGAAAGTTGTCGATGCACTTAAATTAAACCCGCAAAATGGATTCGAGGTGCTGCGACAAAGCAACAAAGAAGATACAACAGTGCACATATGGTCTCAACAGAAAATGGCGAAAAGCGGTAGCAATCGTTCGCTCACTATCGAAAGTCCGCTGATGCATTTACCGCCGGGAACGCCTTATCTAATCCAGGCCGAGATCATGGTTACTGCCCCTGCAAATGGAGATATAAATCAGGCACTAATTTTTGACTCCGGTGAGGGACCTGCGATGGCGCAAGCTCTCGGACCAGGAAAAAATCTACAGCAATGTATTCTTTATCGCCGAAGTCCGCCCATGGGAAAATTTTCGGTTAATGTCGCGGTTCAAGGTGCAACCGAAGTGTGGGTCAAAAATATTACGGTATGCCCGCTGCTCAAAAAAACCGATGTTCCCAAGGATGGCGAACCACCCATTCTGGCCAGCCCCAGCGGAAACTGAGTTAGTGAAACTTACGATTTCGCGATTTTTAATTTAACCCGAGGCCGAGGAAGATTTACGATCGTGTTTCACGGTCGGTTTCACCCTCAGGTTTATCCCGGTTTTCTATCACATAGCTCTCAATCACGCGATCCCGGCCCGATGAGACACTTCCGGTCTCGCTTGTCCATGTGTACTGATTTTTGACCCCCGCTTGGAAAGACTGTGAAATCTTTTGTCGAATGCGTGCTTTAAAGATCGCACGCAAAGGCGCGATCAACAGTCCAAAACCCAATAGATCGGTAAGCACTCCTGGAGTAAGCAGCAGCGCTCCGGCAATAAAAATCATTAAACCATCCAGAATTCCGTCGGTGGGCAGCTCGCCCTCTTGTAACTGCATCGCCATTTTCTGCCGCCACTGAAAACCTTGTCGACGCGCAAGTATTGCTCCTAAAATTCCGGTGGCTACGACCAGGGCAAAAGTAAATTGGGCCGATGTTTTATCGGCAATCTTCAACAGAAGATAGAGTTCGAGAAACGGGATCAGTGTGAAGAGCAGGATTAACCGCAAAAGCATTGTTATCTTTTTCCGGGGATTATATAAATCATTGCATAAACCGAATGGGTCATCATGCTACCAGTCTCACGCTCACAACAATCGGTTGAAGCTATGCAATGCGATCAAGTTCATCTCAGGCAAAGCGTCCACGCCGCCTCGAAGGAGGGATCGATCTTGATACCACGAAACGACGCTCCGAGCAACGAATCGCCGGCCAGATGCCACACGGGCATCAGGGTGCTACCGTCATGTATAGCAAACGGTGCGTTGATCAGAAGGCTGGGAAGAAAGCTCCGTTAAACGCTCGCCCGTTCTATAGGAGACTAACATCACCGCCCAGTCCAGATCCGATAGCGGACCGTGACGACGGTAAATCACGCGATTTAAACGCTTGTCAGTGATCACGACACTTGGAAAACCCGGTACAGCGAACTTCCGCGCCAGTTCTCGGCCCGAGGGGGTCGAAATGTTTATTCGACAAAGAATGTAGGGGCCCAATAAGCTGGAGGCATTGCTCCGCTGCCATGGCGACGCCCCCTTCAACGTCCTCTCCGAACCATCGACCGTGTCAAACACAACCAAAAGTGGCTTCTGCTCCTTTTCAGCCAATCGATATGCAGATCCATAATCCGTCCACCAGACTTTCAACCCGGACTCATCGGCGATGCTTTGCCCACTGAAAAGGCTAAAGATAACAGCGAAAATGAAACCGCACAGGCTTTTGCGACACACCATGGAGTTCTTAAATCACTTTGAGTTTGTGGAACTGTTTGTGGAGCTGGGGGCCCTGAGGCGGGCAACCGTCAACGTGCGTCAACGTGACACTACTCTGTCGTACCAACTAACCGAACGCGCGGCAAGATAGGAAAAATAAGGGCTCTCCATAAATAAGCAGAGTTTGGCAGAAAATGCCGACAAACTTAAAACAAATCTATCTCTGTTTATGGGTTTGCTTGCGGCCGGGACGCCGCCCGATCCGCCTGCAGTAAACGCAGTAGGATTGACTTCGCTTCGGTGATCTCGCCCGATTCCAGCAGGGCCAATGCACTTTGAATTCCTTCCACTTGCGCATGAGTGAACGGCACGGCGAGACCGTGAACCGGTGCATCGCCGACAGTCCGTTGCACGATCTGCGCGCATAAATGTTCCACGCCCGCTTTAGAAATCGCGACGGTCGGTATCCCTTCAGGCCGTTCTCCCGTGTGATCGCTGGTCAAATCCTGTTTGTTATGCACTACCAAAACATTTTCAAATTCGGATCGCCATCGATCCTGTTCAGCGGTCCAAGCAGAGGACGCATCGGTAACAAGCAACACAAGGTCTGACCGGGATGCTTGCTGTAGGGCCAATTGCATGCCCATCTCTTCGAGTGGTTCGCCTCCAGACCGCAACCCTGCAGTATCAACCAGTTCAACCGGCCAGCCCTCAATCGCTGTACTGGCGGTGACCAGATCCCGTGTCGTACCGGGTTGAGATAAAACAATCGATCGCTGAAATCCTAGTATCGCATTTATCAAACTGCTCTTTCCTGCGTTCGGCGAGCCAATGAGAGCGACCCTCCAACCGCTCTCTAAGTGCGTCCCCAGTTTGCTTTGCGAAATCAGAGCCTCAAGACCACTTTTGGCCGCTACGAGGTCTGGTTGCACCAGGTAATTCACGATTTGCTCAATGGCATCCTGAAGTGCGCCTCGTAACTGATCAATCAAGATCATCGCAACGCGGTGTGTTCTAGCATTGGTGAGTGCCTTTATCGCTGCTGCCTCGATTGAATTTTCTGCCGTTTCTGTAATCCAATTCTGCCAGTCCAACAATTCACAACCCTCTTCCAGAAATGAATCGACGAGCAAATCTTGGGAGACCGTACCGCCATGACACTGAATTTCGACAATATTCTCGCCTAAGATGCTTACGACAACCTCTTCACCGTTGTGCTGCTTCCAATGCCCAAAGACTGGTTCGCCGGCAGAAAGGTTTTCCCAGCCTTGCGGACTGCCTGGCAGAAAAAGACGTTTGACCAAAGCCCGAATATCGGGACCCTCAACTCGCAAACAGGAGAGTGCGGAATAACCTGCAGCAGAGAGAGGAATGACCCGATTCACAAAAGCATCTCCGCTTGCATTTTAAGGGTCGCGCTGTGCCTGGCAGATTGAATCGACAACAGTT
>JAYYJN010000125.1:0-6059 GCA_036146215.1 Planctomycetota bacterium | reverse complement strand
ACGCTCGAACTGATAAATCTCACCCTGCCGAGCCGATGCCAAACTCGGTTCGACCCAGACCTCGGGGAGTACCTCAAGCGACTCAGGGTTCAGATGATCCAACCAATTACTCCCATCCGGGATATCCGACGGATTCTCTACCGAAAAGAGATGGTCATAGAGTCGCACTTCGACCGCAATCGCATCGGCAGCCGAAACCCAATGAATGGTTCCTTTCACCTTGCGGCCATCAGGGGCTTTACCACCAAGTGTCTCGGGATCATAGGTACAGCGAAGTTCCACCACCTCACCGGTCTCCGGGTCACAGATCACCTCGCGACAGGTGATGAAGTAGGCGTATCGCAATCGCACCTCACGCCCGGGGGCAAGGCGGAAGAATTTCTTCGGCGGATCTTCAAGGAAATCGCTTCGCTCAATAAAAATCTCTCGCCCGAATGGCAGCGTCCTTTGTCCTGCATCTGGATCTTCCGGATTATTGATCGCCTGCAAATCCTCACGCTGCGACTCGGGGTAATTTTCAATCACCACCTTCAACGGATCAAGCACGCCTAGTACCCGTGGTGCACACTGATTCAGGTGTTCACGCACGCAATTTTCAAGCTGCACGATGTCAATGATCCCATTGAATTTGGCAACTCCGATCAACTCGCAAAAGCGACGAATCGATTCGGGCGTGTAACCTCGTCGTCGCAGACCGGAGAGTGTCGGCATTCGGGGGTCGTCCCAACCGCGTACGTGATCTTCCTCCACCAACTGGAGAAGCTTTCGCTTACTCATCACGGTGTGCGTCAGATTTAGTCGAGCAAATTCAATCTGCCGCGGGTGATCGATTTTTAATTTCTCGAGATACCAATCATACAGCGGTCGATGGTCTTCAAATTCAAGGGTGCAAATCGAATGCGTGACTTTTTCGATCGAATCGCTCTGACCATGGGTGAAATCGTACATCGGATAGATGCACCAATCATCGTTAGTCCGATGATGCGATGCATGTAAAATGCGATACATCACCGGATCCCGCAGATTCAGGTTGCTCGCCAACATATCAACCTTGGCCCGCAGGGTACGACTCCCATCGGGGAATTCTCCCTGCCTCATTCGAGCAAAAAGGTCCAGATTCTCTTCCACGGTCCGATTGCGAAACGGACTCTCTTTGCCTGGGGTTGTGAGGGTCCCCCGATATTCACGAATCTGATCGAAGGTTAAATCGCATACAAAGGCGTCACCCGACTTAATCAATTGAACGGCCCAAGCGAATAACTGCTCAAAATAATCGGAAGCATAAAGAGCTTCACCCTGCCAACCCACATCCAGCCAACGAACGTCTTCCTCGATCGAGCGCACATACTCTGTGTCTTCTTTCGTTGGGTTTGTATCATCGAAACGAAGATTGCAGATGCCCCCGAAGGTAGCTGCGATCCCGAAATTGAGGCAAATGCTTTTGGCATGACCGATATGCAGATAGCCGTTCGGTTCAGGCGGAAAACGCGTCTGGACACGGCCGCCGAATTTCCCCTCCGACAGATCTTCCCGGACAAATTGTTCCACAAAATGTCCTGCTCGCGCCGCCTCAGGGGAGGGATCCGATTCCGGGCTTCCGGGTTCTTTGCCTGCCGACATTTTGATTACTCCCAATTCATTTGCTTGACCCACTCGTCACACGCCGTTGGGGCAATTTTACCATGGGGTTAACCGATGCCCTAATCCCCCTCAGTTTGTCCGTCGGCGGCACGACGAATTTGAGATTCCGCTTTTTCTATAGCCCGCTGCATCCGACGCATCGTCGACTCTCGCCCCAGAATGGCAAGCGTTTCAAACATGCCTACCCCTTTTGCTTTTCCCGTAACCGCCAGGCGAAGCGCATGAATAATCTCGCCGATTTTTATCCCTTCCGCCTCCACAAAACTACGGACGATCGACTCGCAATTTGCAGCATCGAAGCAATCCACCGCCTGGAACTGCGCTGAGAGTCGCTGCAGTCGATCGATGACTTCAATGCTGTGAATACGCTTGGCAAATGGTTTTTCCTCGTATGCGAGTGCCTCATCAGAAACAAAAAATTCATCAAACCGCAAAATATCTCCGGCAATTTTCACACGATCTCCGGCCGCACGCAAAATCGCATTTAATCGTGGTGCCAAATCGCAATCGGGAGGCGATGCCACCAGGCCGGCTTGCTGCAAAAACGGTACACAAAGCGCGACCTTCTTTTTTTCATCAATTTTTTGGAACCACTTCTCTTGAAAAGATTGCAACTTGGCCGGATCAAAGCTCGCCGGTGCTTTGTTGACTCGCTCAAGGGTGAAGGCCTCGATCATCGCTTCTCTTGTGAACAACTCGGTTGAATCGTCGAGAGACCAGCCGAGCAGGAGTAGATAGTTGAGCACCGCATCGGGCAGGAAACCAATCTGCTGATAAAAGTCAACGAGAACCGGATTAAAGGTCTCGACATCTGTCGCCCGACCCATCCGCTCGGCAATCCATTCTCCCTCTGCCTGCAATCGGGCAAACTCGGGATCCTTCAGGTACTTTTGTAATTTCCGCTTACTGAGTTTATTTTTACTGCCCGGCTCAGCAACGAAAGGCAAATGAGCGAATTCCGGCCGCGGATAACCGAGTGCATCCGCGATAAACAATTGACGCGGTGTGTTGGAAAGATGCTCCTCGGCGCGGATGACGTGGCTGATACGGAAAGCATGATCGTCCACCACGGTGGCCAAGTGATAAAGGCAACTGCCATCAGCTCGCCGGACCACATGATCTTGCTCGTCAGCCCAGGAGAAGGTGACCTCTCCTCGGACAAGATCGGGAATGACCAGAGTTCCCTCGCTCGGCATTTTCAGCCGGATCACTTCCTGACGGCCTTCCGCCCGAAACGCCTCACAGGCCGCTTCGGTTTCGGCCATCCAGCGACGACTGTAGCGGGTCGGTCGACCCTCACTCCGCGATTGCTCACGTTCGGCCTGAATCTCTTCTCCCGTGGCATAGTCTCGATAGGCATGTCCTGATGCCAGCAATTGCTCGACGGCCTGCTGATACAATGCATCCCGCTGCGATTGATAATAGCTTGCTCCGTCCGACTCTTTCCCCGGGCCCTCATCCCAATCGATGCCAAGCCATCGAAAGCCATCAAGAATCGGCGCAAGTGCCTGCTCAAGATTCCTTGATTGGTCGGTGTCATCGATCCGCAGAATAAACTGGCCCCCGCAGCCGCGGGCAAAGAGCCAATTATAAAGTGCTGTACGTACTCCCCCGATATGGAGAAAACCGGTAGGACTGGGGGCAAAACGCGTGCGAACCATGGAAAGCTGCGGCAAGGGGAAAATCGAAAGTCAAAGGTCGTCTACGGTGCGACTATGCAAATTACTTTTCAGTTATCGACCAATTGACGATGGCAGGGAAGGGGGAGTTCCGGCCGAATGATCATCAAGCTGCATGTCGCTCTTTGGCTTTCAATTTGCGACGTCTTTTCCGCTCTGCTTTGGAAATTTTTCGTTGTTGTTCACGGGTGCGGTGCTCGAATATTTCCTCTTCGTCTGCCGCCTGACCTCGGGTTCCACCATTTCGCTTGCGAGCATCCTTACTCCGACGTCTCGTCGGTTCCTCGTCTTCGGATTCTTCCGGAGTGTAGACTGATTCTTCAACCAATTCTGCCGCACGATGACTGACATCCGGTTCTAGATCGCTGCGACCCTTTGGTTGAGCGGTTGTTGCATGCGACGGGGTTACTGAACTCGACGACGCGGTCGCATCTTTCTTTGTTTTCTTTTTTGCTCTTTGCACCGGCAAGCGGCCCTCGATGTCGAGCAGTACGTGACGTGCATACCAGAGAAAGACACAACCAAGTAACGCGACCATTCCCGGTGTCGATCCATCCCTCAGGACCAATTGCCAGGAACCGGGCATCCCCAACTGAAAGCCAAAAAGCAGCAAGCCTTTGACACAGATTGCGAGCCATGCAGTTACAAGCCCACCCATCGCAATTCGACAATGACGAAACTCGAACCCGAGACGAATGGCCAGACAGGTGTATAGACAACCGACAGGAATCAACCAGAAAAGTTGATGTCCTCCAGGTAGATTCCAAGCTGTAGTGGTCGCCAACGTGCGGGCGACGACCTGATGCACTCCGGTGGCGACAGCAAGGCTCGATACAAGCGCGGTAACTCCGATCCAGATCCACCACCGATAGCGCGTGTGATAGTCGCTTTTGCGAAATCTGCGCAGCGAAAAAATATTAATAGCCAACACACCGATTCCTACAAGTCCGATCGCGGAGAGCCACGTGGCCAGTGATGAGGGGTGTTCCAACTGGAAAATTTCCCATGGACCGTCGGTCCGCGGTGCCTGCCAGTGATGTAGCACGACGAGCCCTGCCACGATAAGCAGCGACGAGGCCCACAACAGCGGATGCAACCACAAGCGACGTGGCAGAAAGTCAATGCATTGTGGCTGCCGCTCCAGAGTATCCGGTGCATAGGTAGCACGTGCAGAACCGCTTCGGGGCGTTGCTCCCTTGCTGTGGGGTTCACACGAGGTTTCGTCGACCAGCATGCGCCTACGACGATCATCACTTTGTGCTCGGCGTCGCAACAGTCAAACACTCCGCGGTTTGGAAGGAAGATTGCTCTATGAAGCCAACAGAGCGGGCGCGACAGGTTCTACCGGATGCGCAAAACATGAGGTTTGCGGATGGTTTTCGGCCTGACCTCCCTGATTCAGGGCTTCACCAAATTGCGATTCGGCATTTCGGCCCCCCCGTCTCCAGTCTCGCTGAATGGGGACGTGTGAAATTACCCAGTTTCTGTGGATCAGTGATCGATTGGGAGTGTTGCGCCTATTCGGAGGCCACCACTGAATTGGCCAAGGTTCCGATTTGCTCGATTTCCACCTCCACCCGATCTCCGGGCTCCAAGAACCGTGGCGGTTGGCGGGCCACACCCACCCCGGAGGGCGTACCGGTGAACAGGAGATCACCGACCTCCAGGGTACAGACAGACGAGATGTAGCAGATTAATTGCTCGACTGGGAAGATGAGATCTCTTGTATTGGAATGTTGCATGGTTTTGCCATTCACGCGACATTGGATATTCAAATTTCCTGGATCCGGAACCGCCTCGGCCGGAATCATCCAAGGCCCTAGCGGCGCGAATGTGTCAAACGATTTTCCCAGCAGCCATTGTCTGCCCGGCTTTCCCTTCTGCCAATCGCGGGCGGATACATCGTTGCCACAACAATAACCCGCGATATGCTCCAGGGCCTGCCCGGCGAGAATGTTCCGGCCGCGTTTGCCGATGACCACCACAAGTTCGGCCTCAAAATCGACCTGATCGCTCACCGATGGCAAGACAATTTTTGCTTCATGACCAATCAGCGTAGAATTCAGCTTGCTGAAGATTAACGGTTCATCGGGAATCGATTGGCCGGTCTCTCTGGCATGCTCACGGTAGTTGAGTCCCACACATATTATTTTTTGGGGCGCGGCAATAGGTGGCAGGATACGAGCCGGTTGTGTGTCAATTTGTGGGGCACTTGCTGCAAGGTTCGCTAGTTTTTCCAACGAGTCAACTTCTGCGACAAGCATGTCCTGCACATTGGTCGGCATACTGTCATCGGCCGCGGAGAGGTTTACCCAACGTCCCTCCAAAAACAGCGCAACTGCAGGTCCATCCACATCAAGAAAATTCAATAACCGCATCTCGGGCCTCGGCTTAAACAGTGCGTGCAAGCAGGTGTGAAAAATCCGCTGCGCAGCCTACCGGGCAGATACCGGTCAGGAAAGGACTTCCAGTAGATTTTCAATTTGATTGACACCTGGTAGATCGCGTAAACTTTCCTGAGCCATCTGTTTGTGAAAAAAGGAATCAACCTTACCAGAAAGCCGAAGCCCACCGCCGGTTTCGCGGACATCGAGGCGATAATTTGCCGGCAGATGTGGGTTTCCCAGCAGCACGCGTCGCGCTTCTTGTTCCAACAAACTCGTTGGTGGACTCACGGCATCTGAGATCGCCACAGGAGAGTCATTAGCAGGGAGTGACATCAGCATCTCAATAGGATAA
>JAYYJN010000124.1:0-4075 GCA_036146215.1 Planctomycetota bacterium | reverse complement strand
CTGGAAATTGAAAAAAGTTGTTTTGAATTTCCATGGTTTGAGGAAGATTTTATCCGGTGTTTAAGGCAACGGAATTGCATCGGTATGGTTGCTGAATATGACGAGCATATTATCGGATTCATGATTTATGAATTGCATAAGACTCGACTCCATATCCTCAATTTTGCCGTGCATCCGGACTTCCGTCGCAGTCATGTCGGCCAGCAGATGGTTGCCAAGTTGATCAGTAAGTTATCTTATCAACGTCGAACTCAGATTACCCTCGAGGTAAGAGAAACGAATCTAGAGGCTCAGCTTTTCTTTCGAGGACAAGGATTTCGTGCAACCAACGTGTTAAGGAGTTTCTACGAGGATACTCCAGAAGACGCTTATCTAATGGAATATCTGTATCGTCAGGAACCGGTCGAACATATTCTGCCGTTCAATCGAATAACGCGTTTGGCAGGCTAAGTTAGCTGGTAATTTTCTTCAGCCGCCTTGTGTTAAGCAACGCATCAGGAGATGCTGTCATGTCTGGTTCGGAAATCTTTTTACTTCACGCGTTTTGTGCGTTATGGAAGGAAGCCTCGTTATTTTACCGGTCATCATTCTGGCTGCCTTTGCGTTTTGCTTATTATTTATCCTGATACGCGGTTTTCAGTGTAGCCCCTACAATACTCGGCAAACAATGATTGCCTGGATCAACGTATGCCTGACTCGAATTCTCTGGCGAGTTGAGGTGAACGGGCAACTGCCGGAAAAGAGCGAACGAGGTGGTGTAATCGTTTGCAACCATCGCGGTTCGGTTGATCCTTGCTTCATTCAATTAGGGGCATATCGAATCGTGCACTGGTTTGTGGCTCGAGAATTTTTTTCGATTCCCGTGGTGGGAGCCTTGCTGCGAATCACGGGGAGTATCCCTGCTAATCGTGCGGGCATTGATACGGCATCCACGAAGGCAGCGATTCGAATGGCCCGGGCGGGTGAGTGGATCGGTATGCTTCCGGAAGGGAGGATTAACCAGACCGAAGCCCTGTTATTGCCAGGCAGGCCAGGCGCCGCTCTTGTTGCGTTAAAGGCACAGGTTCCGGTCGTGCCGTGCTATCTAGAGGGTATCGAATACGATGGAACCTTCTGGGGGTGTCTTTTCACTCCGGGGCGAGTCAAACTCACGATCGGTGAGCCGATTGAATTGGATGCTTATTTCGGTCGTGAACGTGAGGCGGCGGTTTTAGGCGAATTAACGCTGTTGTTTTTAAAGCGAATTGCCGAACTCGCTGGCCGTCCTGATTTTGAACCGCAACTGGCTGGTCGTCGTTGGTCGCCCATTACAGAGCGCGAAGATGCTCAAGTGGCGTGTGAATCGATTCCCTGACCAATACGGCAAGTGAGAAACTGCTGCAGGCGATCGACGCTAGCTTTCAACGTTCGCCGAACCATTGTCGCGGATGTGCCTTTGGCCAGCAACGTGAACACTGGGTTTCCTTGCTTGATCTTCGTGCCAGCGACAGGAATATCTGCCATGCGGAGGCCTCGGAGATCGTGCGGCATTTTGTCAATGATGGATTTCAGTTCGGTTGGCACGACCAGGTCTTGCGGTGCATAATAAATTGCCTTGGCGAAGGTTAAGTCTTGGGGAATGTATGGCGCGATGTCGATTTTGTGACTGCTGCACGCGCGAACATGATGTCGCATGAGTTGGCCATCACCGGCTAGATCCACGATTTCAGCTGACGCAGGAAATCGCGGATTGACTTCGATTACATAGATTGAACCACGGCGAATCACTGCATCGACACCGAATATTCCTCGAAGGCCGAAATGTTGTCGGAGCACATCTCCGATCTGTTGCCAAACTCGCAGGGTGTTGTCATCAAGGCTTAACGGACCTAATGACCCTGCATATCCGAAAGGTCGAGCATTGAGCCACGGCACGCCAATCCATTGTTCGGTTACCCCCATCAATAAGGTCGACTCATCAGAGGTCAAAAAGACACCGCTTTGTGAATCGCCCTCAATTCGCTCCTGGTAGTAATGGTCCACACTTTCACCACACGTATGACGCATTCGCTTGGCGTTCTGGATTCGGATTCCAATCCCGCAAGCGCTACGCAGAGGTTTCTGTAGCCAAACACCGTCTGCCGATTTCATGTCGCATGCTAATCGGGTTTTCACGCTAGGCAATTCATTTTGCCTCAAAATGTTCTGTAGACGAATCGGGTCTCGGACAGCAGCAATCGCATGTGATGAGCAGCCCCAATACACGCGTTTGCTCGAAATCTCCCGCACGATGGATGGATGATTTTCCATTGCGCCTGTAAGTATCATGCCACCGGCAGGCAAAGTATCTGCCAATTCGGGAATCTGCTCGGGGAATTTTTCGCACAACCGAACGTCAGCGATGTCTCGAAGGTCCTGATCGCCAAACTGGTCTACCGCCAGCGGGTCAAAATTTGACCGCTTCGCAGATTCGGCAGCTGCTCGGGCGCTGGCACCGACAATTAACAATCGCTCCGACATTGGCCTCCCTATCTCGGTGTCATGCTCTTTCATGTATTTATGCCCGCGGAAGCTGTGAAACTTGCAGCATCTTGCAAATCGATCCGGGTCTGGTATCGTTGCGGATCCTGCCTCGGGTGCTCTCCCCGGATGGAGAGGGGTTACCTTCGATCGGGATGACAGTCCTGTGCTTCCATTTACGGGAAACGGGCAGTTTGGATCAATGACCTCCAACAGTCAAATTTCAGTTTTTTGAGGAGAAGATACTATGTCGATGTTCGTAGGCGAAGCGCTGGTTGGTGATGGGAATGAAGTTGCCCACATTGATCTGCTGATAGGAAGAAAAGACGGACCAGTGGGCGTTGCGTTTGCAAATGCCTTGGCCCGCCAGAGTGAGGGCCACAGCAATCTACTGGCTGTCCTTGAGCCGAATCTAGCGGTAAAGCCCTCCACCGTCATGATTACCAAAGTGACGATCAAGGGATCCAAGCAGGCGGTTCAGATGTTCGGTCCCGCTCAGGCCGCAGTTGCGGACGCCGTTTCCGATTCGGTTTCGGAGGGGGTAATTCCGATGGATCAGGCTGAGCAACTTTGCATCGTTTGTGGAGTCTTTATTCACTGGCAGGCGGAAGATGATAAAAAGATCTACGAATACAATTATGAAGCGACGAAGCAGTCGATCGCGAGCGCCATGGCCGGATCTCCGACAGCCGAGGAAATGGTAGCCGGAAAGGAAAAGGCATCGCACCCATTTCGTGGATTTTAGTTCGACATCGACAGTGCGTTAAAGGCTCTGATTGACTCTTTTGCGAAAAACACCCCCTGAACACCAGGGGGTGTTTTATTGCGCTACCCCACAATCCATGCCATCCCAATGCGGTCCTGAGGTTTCGAGGCGGGGGATTAAAATTCCATTTTTCGGAATGCGCGATACCCGATTCGTAACATGAAATAATTGACCCACACACCCATCAGTGTGGCCATGCCAGCACCGAGGAGCATGCCCCGATAGGTTGTTTCTCGGGAGAAGACTGAATCAAAGTGTCCCAGTTTGACCATTGCATCGAGATGGCAGGGACCGGCAGCAATTCCGACGATGAAGATAATGTAGACCGCACTTAGCACAAGATTCAGGGTCCCACCAAATCCCGAGGCAATTTTTGCGGGGCTGATGGCCCGCATGTTCGGGATACAACCGCCCAGGCCGACGGCAATTGCCGCCAGTCCCGTGCACAGTAGCAGGCAGACTAACTCGTGGACAATGATGATACGAATCGGTAATTGAAGGAGACTGTCACTGAGGAAGATCAATAGACTGCTCGGAAGCAGCGTACCGATTGAGGCGAATAAAAATTTTCCTCGCAGGATGGTCTCTCTCTCGATGGGCAATAATCCGAGAATCCAGAATTTTTGCCCCTCGAGACTGATCATCGGGAAGATAAAACGCGTAGTGAACGTGGAAAGGATTAGACCCACGACGAGCAAGTTCAAGAAGCTTACTAAATTGACCCATCCGGCAAACGGGGCCGCGTCTTGGATACTCTTAATGTTCAGAAAATAAAGCCCCACGAGCCCAAAGAATATTAAAAACTGAGCC
>JAYYJN010000123.1:0-9430 GCA_036146215.1 Planctomycetota bacterium | reverse complement strand
CACGTCGGTGAGGTGGAAGCAGCAATGCAACAGGAACCGACCGATCTGCCTCTCGGTCTCTACCTGCACATCCCGTTTTGCAGGAAACGCTGTAAATTTTGCTACTTCAAAGTTTTTACAGAAAAAAGCAGTCGAGAGATTGAGACGTATCTGGGGGCACTTTGCCGAGAAATTCAAATCCTGAGCACACTCCCGGTCATGCAGCAGCGTCCGTTCCGATTTGTTTATTTTGGCGGCGGAACTCCGTCGATGCTGAGCAGCAGACAACTGACACATTTGGTCGATCGTTTGAGGGAGTATATCGGCTGGGAGCAAGCCGAGGAGGTCACCTTCGAATGCGAGCCGGGCACATTATCAGCATCGAAGATTCAAACGCTCAAGGACTTGGGAGTCACGCGGTTGAGTCTGGGTATTGAAAATTTTGATGATCACATTTTGAAAGAGAATGGGCGTGCGCATCTCGCAAAGGAGGTATACAAGGCGTGGGATTGGATTGAAAAGGCAAATTTCGATAGCGTTAACATCGACTTGATTGCTGGAATGGTGGGTGAGACCAAAAATAATTGGACCCACTGCATTGAAAAAACATTGGCGCTGTCGCCCGACAGCGTAACGATCTATCAAATGGAACTGCCATTCAATACGGTGTACTCCAAAGATATGGTCGACACGGGATCCAACGTCGGTGTTGCCGACTGGGTGCAAAAACGAAAATGGGTTGCAGAGGCTTTCTCAGCCCTAGAGTCGGCCGGATATGCAGTCTCCAGCGGCTACACGCTGGTCCGCGATCCAGAAAAGGTCAAATTCAGCTACCGGGATCATCTCTGGCGTGGTAGTGATTTGGTCGCCAGCGGAATCGCTAGCTTCGGACACCTCTCGGGAGTGCATTACCAAAACAAGCCGGAGTGGAGTGACTATGTTGGAGATTTAGAATTAGGCAAACTGCCTCTTGGTCGGGCCCTTCGACCCACGCCCCATCAGTCACTGATCCGTGAAATGATTCTTCAATTAAAAAAAGGTCGAATTGATACTTCTTATTTCAAACAAAAATTTGCAACCGATATCCTTGCTGAGTGGGAATCGGTTTGGGCACAATATCGCGACGATGGATATCTTTCGATTGACGGATCTGAAGTGATCCTTTCCCGCGAAGGATTGCTGCGGATCGATGGGCTGTTGCCTGCCTTCTTTGAGGTCGAGCATCAGGGGATTCGCTACACATGAATCTCATATTCAAAATGGGAGAATTCGAGGCCCAATTCCCGATCGATCGGATGTATGCCAAAAACCACATGTGGGCGAAAAAAGTCAGTGAAACCACACTGCGATTTGGTTTAGCCGCCTACGCGGTTCGTTTGCTGCAGGACGTCTATTTTCTGGATTGGGATCTTGCGGTGGGGACATCAGTGCAACAGGGCGATCAAATCGGCGATATCGAAAGCAGTAAAGCGGAAAGTTCGTTGCATGCTCCTCTTTCGGGCACCCTTTCCGATTTTAATCGCGCATTGTTGAAAGACCCCTCGGCAATCAACGTCGATAAATATGACACCGGATGGCTTTTTGAGATAAAAGCCGATGCGGGAGCGTTGCTTTCCCCAGAAGAATACCTTGAGCATTTAGAAGCCGTATGGGAAGTGACACAGAAAACGATTAAAGGACAATTGAATCACTAGCGTTGTCGACGATTGACTGACCGTTGCGAAGCACGAAATATCATTATAAAATGAGCAGAGTCGTCCGCTGATTTTCTCGCCAAAAGCACTTCCTTTGTTTTCTCCCTTCGTTTGGAACGGTCATGGCAAGCCACATCTCCGTCGTGGTATCTCAAGGACCAAGTCACCATCCTGCGAAGCGTAGGCTGGAAGAAGAGATTGTGGCCTGTCTGCTGTCCGAACCAGCAGTTGAAGTCAATGTTATTCCGCATCTGTACGACCTGAAGGCAGATGGATCGGCGATGCTCTGCCTGCAAGGCATCTCTCGCGACTTGATTGTGCTGACATGGCTTTATCCGAGAGCCACCCGCTGGATCCTCAACCGCAATGGGATCCAGGGGCAGGAAGGAATCACGCTGCTGAAAGAAACGGACGAAGCAGAAGACGACAGTGAGGTCGACCTACCGGAAGAAGGCGTCGACCAGGATAACAATGCCGAATCTAGCCCGGTACGAGTGATTGAATCACTCGAAATTCCAAAACGTAAGATTTACTGTCTTAATCTTTCGGCCGCCACGGACGCTGAGACATTTGTCGCAGAAATTCAACGCATCGCCGAGGAGACGAAAGTCAAAACGGTCGAAACCATCGGTTGGCTCAACGGCACCCCCAAAGCAGAGCATGTGCAGCGAATGGTCCAACCCCTGCCCGGGAACGTGGAACATGCCGCCCCGGTCGTGTCGGCACCGACTCAAGGGGATGCGAGCGTGATCGAAGAAACGACCGAAAGACGGTGGTATCCGGTGATCGATATGAGCCGCTGCACAAATTGTATGGAATGCATCGACTTCTGTCTGTTCGGTGTCTACGGCATGGATCAGCAGGATACGATTCTGGTGGAACAACCAGATAACTGCCGAAAGGGATGCCCTGCCTGCTCCCGTGTTTGTCCCGAAAACGCAATTATATTTCCCACCCATAAATCTCCCGCGATTGCTGGCAGTGCGGATGTCGCGGCGGCTTTGAAAATTGATCTCTCAAAACTGTTCGGTGCCCCCGAGGATGACGCAGTGGACGTAGCAGTTCGTGAACGTGATGAGCAACTTCTGATCGCAGGCCGAGAGGTAGTCGGTGATTCAGTCGGGATTACTCGTGCCAAAGTTGCAACGGGAGAAACCGATGATTTGGATCGATTGATCGATCAACTCGACGCACTCGATCTTTGATTTGAATCGGCGTCCAGCGCAGAGATGTCAACAAATGCGTTCTGAACGTTTACCTTGGTCGGTTCGGTCGGTTCGCGATACAATGGCAAGCCCGCATCATAGGCACCAAAATCGTGGTACCAGTGCTTCTTTGCCAACCGGTAAAGATAGCTTCGCTCCGGTATTTCATGCCCCGCATCCCACTGCGATGATCGAGGTTGCATTTGCGTCAGTTCCGCCCGCGCCGTGCCCCGCGCGGTACTATCACGTGCCGAATGTGTCTCAACCAACTGTTCAATCAGGTCAGGGCGTTCCAGTACGATGCAACCACGAGTCGACTGCGATGCGAGTTTACGAAAATCTCGGAGAAATTCTGATCCGTTAAAAATGTCCCATAGCGTTTTATCGTCTTCGATCGATTCGGTGGCAAACTGCACGATGGGACACGGTTCCACATCGCCCCATGGGCTGATGTGGTGACTGATTCCAGTTGCCGCCGGACAGAGCGCATGTCCTTGGTCGTCGTAGTAAGCATCTACCACACCGATTGGTTTCTCTGCACGAATATTAACGACAAATTGCCGCACCCGCCGCTGTTGTTCGGGAGAGAGGGCTAGCGAAGGCTCTGCGTCAGGACCTACCGGGCGGTAAGTATGAAACCAAACATACATAACACCCATTTCGATCAGACGATCAATCCAGTCTTCGCGTACCAGGTCATCGATGTTGGTCTGACAGACACTGGTTGCAACACCTGTCAAAAGCTTATGACGGATGCTGTTCTCAAGACCAGCCATGGTCTTGGAAAGCACCCTCGATTTGCCTCTTCGTTGGTCGCTTATGATTTCATTGCCTTCAACGCTGATCAGCGGGGTCACATTGCCCAATTCGCGCAATTTCTGCGCCACCTCGTCAGTGATAAAATGACCGTTCGTGAAAACTTGAAAATAATCGTCCGGGTGATGCGAAAGAATTTGCAACAGCTGTGGATGCATAAAGGGTTCGCCACCTAGAATGCCGAAAAAGCTGTTTCCCAACTGCTTGGCTTCATCAATTACCCGATCAACCGATTCGACCGAGAGTGTTTGCTGTGGCGCCGACACGTCGACCCAGCAACCCTGACAGCGAAGATTACAACTGTTAACGATTGAGAGGTAAATAAATGGTGGAAAATACTCACCACGTCGTAAACGATTTTTAAAACGTTGCACCGAGCGAACGCCTTTAAAACCCATATTCCAGAGGAACTTCCAAACCAGACGCTTGTCCGTTTCCCGCAAGACGCGTTTTGCCATCTTGAGATACATGGGCCAGTAGAATCGAGCGAATTTCCGGTGGATTGATCAGAGGTAACAAAAAGACCTCGTTAACATTACCGATTATACCGGTTGGCCTGAGGTGGTGTCAGGGATCATTGGCTCAGACTCTCGACACTGTAGCAGAGACGGTTTAGAGTGGAAGGCGATTGCTCCCCAAGTCTCTAACCCATGTTCTTGTACGCACAGTCAGCAGCAGAGTCAACAAATATGGTCGAACGAATCGAGGCCGCCTATAAGACCGTGTCGGCCGATTTATTGGCTGCGTCCAATGCGTCTGGCTTTTGGCCCGGACAGCTGTCAAGTTCTCCGCTCTCGACCGCAACGGCAGTGAGCGCTTTGGTTTGCTGCGAACTGGAAATGCAACGAAAAGATTGTCTGCAAGAAGAATGGTCCGAGAAGATCCGCCTGTTGATATTTTCCGGGCTTCACTACCTGGCAAAACAGCAGAATGAAGACGGCGGGTGGGGTGATACGGATCGCAGTCGCTCCAACATTGCGACGACCATGCTTGTAAGAGCTGCCTTCCAATTGGCAGGTGCACCAGCGCATCCGATCGAACTGCTGCCGAAAGCCGATGCTTACATCCAACGTGAAGGTGGGGTGCGGGGACTTCGGCAACGATATGGTCGCGACAAAACATTTGCTGCACCCATTCTAGCCAATGCTGCAATCGCAGGTATGATTCCCTTCAATCGCGTGCCCACGTTGCCGTTCGAGTTGGCGTGCTTGCCCCGGTCAACTTATCGCCACCTACGCCTTCCGGTTGTCAGTTACGCGTTGCCCGCACTTGTCGCAGTCGGCCTGGTGAAATTCAAACATGCCCCACCGCTTAATCCGCTTACTCGGTATCTCAGAAAACGGTGTATTGATAAGGGACTTCGTCGGGTCAAGGAGATGCAACCGGAAAGTGGTGGATTTTTAGAGGCGATTCCCTTGACAAGTTTCGTCGCGATGAGCCTCGCTTCGGCAGGTTATGCTGATCATCCAGTCGTTGCAGACGCTGTCCGTTTCCTCGCAGATTCAGTGCGGGACAACGGAAGCTGGCCGATCGACACCAACTTGGCTGTTTGGAACACGAGTTTGAGCACCGCAGCGCTATGTAAAATACGCAGCGAAACTGACATTGATGACCCGCGTCAGGGGAGCACTGCAGAAGGCGCAGTACAAGCAGAATTCTCACCGCCCGTAGTTCGTGATTGGATTCTGGCACAACAACATATCCATCAACACCCGTATACCGGTGCTTTGCCGGGCGGATGGTCTTGGACGGAGCGGAGTGGCGGCGTACCTGATGTGGATGATACGTCGGCGGCACTTCTCGCGTTGCGGGCTTTGATCGACCAAAGAGACATGGCGGGGCCGTCTCAACACGATGCAGTTGCAACGGCGACGGATACACCGAACCGCGGCGTTTCCAATGAACAAGTTTTTTTAGCCGCAAGCCTTGGTAGTGACTGGTTAGTAAAAATTCAAAACGAGGATGGTGGCTGGCCAACGTTTTGTCGAGGCTGGGGAAAGCTTCCCTTTGATCGGAGCGGAGCGGATCTTACCGCCCATGCGATCCGAGCTCTGACGTGCTGGAAAGACCCTGCATCTGTAACCGGATTTACTGATTCGGCGGCCGATCAAACACGACTCGACCGAATCGATTCATCCATCGAGAAAGGTTTTACATTTTTGGAGGCGATGCAACAGGAAGATGGTCGCTGGCTTCCGCTTTGGTTCGGAAATCAGGCGCAAGAGGACGAAGGCAATCCGGTCTACGGCACCGCCCGGGTTTTGTTGGCCTACCGCGATGCGGGAAGGCTGGATCAAGTCGAGGCAGCGAAGGGCTTCTCCTGGCTGCTCTCTGCCCAAGACCTAGGCGGGGGATGGGGTGGAAATGGACGCCACATCGCAAAAAATGGGCCCCACGAACCATCGAGTATCGAAGAAACTGCCTTGGCCCTGGAAGCATTACTCTGCCATCCGAAAATCAAAACTGATCCCTCCATACAACACATGGTTCTTAAAGGACTTGCATGGCTAACCGATAGCATCGAAAGGGGCAATCACGAGCGGGCGGCCCCGATCGGGCTCTACTTTGCGAAGCTTTGGTATTATGAGAGACTGTATCCGTTGATTTTTGCAACATCGGCGCTGGCGACTGCAAAGCGCGTATTTGCCGCCGCCCTGCCCTCCACAACCCAAGATCCACGTGTGCTGCAAGTGCAGAGCACACGTGGTTAAGGAATCGATTGAGCGAAACCGTGGCTACAACTTCTGCAGAAAATGACGCGGCAATCGGGCGGAAACGCCCCGCTCGTCGTAAAACAAGCCACCTGAAGCAGGTACCATCCAGCCGTGCGCTTCGGGAGCAAATTCGCAGCGAGTGCCAACGATTTGCAGCAGGTTTAGATAAGTCGAATCCGCTTAGCAAAGATGACCTTGAGACCCACGCACGCAGTATTCTGACCGGACTCAAGCAACCGGAAGGCTACGTCGGTTGGACGATGGTTTTACTTTCCTCCGAATTCTTTCGGGAGCAGGTCGCGGCAACCCCCTACGAGCGACGTCTCCTGTTGTTACCCCATTGCCTGAAACATGCGGAGGGTTGCCCGGCCGATTACGATGAGTTCGGGCTCGACTGCCGGCAGTGTGGGGCCTGCAGTATTGCCGATTTTCGAGCGCGGGCCGAAGATCTTGGTTACAAGGTGTTGGTCGCGGAGGGCTCACCGATTGTGCTGAAAATTATCATCGGTGGCTACGTCGATGCGATCTTGGGCGTGGCCTGCCTGAACGTATTGGAAAAGGCAATCGATAAAATATTACTCGCCGGTATACCCTGTATGGCAGTACCACTGCACTCGAGCGACTGTCGCAACACATCGGTCGATGAAGACTGGGTATCGGAAATGATCACCGTCGAGCAGCAGATCAAACCGATTCAAACGCAAAGCTACATCCACCTGATGCGAGCTGCCGGCGGATTATTCGAGCGGGATGAATTGGAACGCATCGCGCCACGATTGCGACAGCAATCTGGGCAGGATCGGACATCGGATGAGAAACACGACCCGATTGCGTCGACCGAAACAATTGCTTACGACTTTCTTGCGAGTGGGGGTAAACATTCCCGGCCGTTTATCACGCTTGCAACGTATGATGCTGTCACCGGCGGAAACGCTACGCTTACTGATGGTGCCTCCTACTGCGCATCCTTTCCGGACGAAGTTCTTAGAACCGCGCTGTCCATTGAAACCTTCCATAAAGCATCTCTTGTTCACGATGACATCGAAGATGATGACTCTTATCGTTACGGTAGTGAAACGTTGCATCGAAAATATGGAACTGCGACAGCAATCAACGTAGGGGACTATTTGATCGGGCTCGGATATCGTTTGATAAGTCGAGATGCGGATAAACTGGGCCATCAGATTGCCGCCGATATCACAGAGGTCCTTTCCGATGCCCACATGCGACTCTCCGAGGGGCAAGGGGCGGAATTAATCTGGCGTGATCAGAAGCAGCGAAAACTGACACCACTGGATGCCTTAAAAATTTACGCGCTCAAGACAGCTCCTGCCTTTGAAGCGGCTCTCTTGGCGGGCCTGCGATTGGCTGGTCCACTAGACGCGTATCGAAAACCAATTCGACAATTTGCCAGGCACCTTGGTGTGGCTTTCCAAATCCTCAATGATCTGAAGGACTGGTCGGGCGATGAAGATAATAAACTTTCACGCCGCACTGATATCCTCGGGGGTCGACCCACCCTGCTCTGGGCACTTGCGGTGGAAACATTGAATGAACAGGAACAGCACGACCTGTTTTCTTTCGTAAATGATGAACCCCCCGAAACAACTTTGCTTTCTCGCATCGGCAATCTGTATAAAACAGCGGATGTCTTTCAAAAAGCATCTCAGTTGGTCGATAAATATCAGCAGCGTGCTGAAGAAATTGTTGATCAATTGGAAAATGAAAATTTTCGTCGCTTGCTTTATTATTTGATGGAGACGGTTCTTGATCGGGGAAGCGCTCCGATTTTGGAACCTGATGTCGTTGAGTTGCGTGCCGATGTCTCATCCTAATCCTGAATTGATCGATTTGCTTCGTCTGTTCTATGAGGATCCGGGCCACTGCGGAGAACTAACCGCGACGGAAAGAGAGCAGGTGCCGAGCGATTATCGGCGATTGTTGGCACACAACGAGCACATGACGGTAGCAATGGAAGCCCACCATGAAAGTCTGGTCGATGTTGAGATTCTCGAATCTCGTCAGGAAAAAACCAGCTATGCACGAAAAATTCTTTTACGACGCCAGCGGGATGCGGCGGTCGTCCAATTCGGAATTCTTCGGATACGTTTCGATTTACTAGAGGATGCGGTCAGAGAAGAGATTTTAGGCGGTCAAAGGCCCTTGGGTCGGATTCTCGTCCGTCACAATGTGATGCGAACCGTTCGACTTGAAACTCTGTGGCATGTGAAACCCGGATCTGACCTAACATCGCTTTTCGAAACACCTCCCGAAGTTTGTACCTACGGAAGAAGCGCTACGATCGACCTAAGCGGGAAAAAAGCGGTCGAAGTTTTGGAAATTGTTCTTCCTGAAGAAAAAAATTATACTGGTCTATAACGCTGCTATAGCTATAGTTCCGGGAATCTATACTTAAACCGTTACGGCGACCATGAAACACGAACATTATGACTGTGTTGTGCTTGGCGCGGGGCCTGCTGGTTCTGCGGCATCTGCACTGGTTGCGGAGGCCGGCTTCAGTACACTTCTTGTAGACCGAGAGTCTTTGCCGCGGTTCCATGTCGGCGAGTCATTAATGCCCGAGACATACTGGCCGCTGCAGCGGTTGGGTGTTTTGGATCGGCTTAAGAAGAGTCCTCACACGAAGAAATACAGCGTCCAATTTGTAAATCATCAGGGACGTGCATCGGCACCCTTTTATTTCAATCAGCACGACCCTCGAGAGTGTTCTCAGACTTGGCAGGTTGTTCGCGGTGACTTTGACCAGATGCTTTTTGAGAATGCTCGGGAAAAGGGGGCCGACTGCCGCGACAAGACTAAGGTAACCGAGATTTTTTTTGAAGGTGATTCGAAGCGCTGTACGGGCGTTTTGCTTCAAGACAGTGACGGTCAATTAACCAAAGTCAACGCGTCCGTTGTGATGGATGGCACCGGCCAGCAGTCACTCATTGCGAATCGTTTAGGAATCCGCAGGGAAAATCCTCAGATGCGAAAGGGCGCAATCTGGACTTATTTTCGCGGA
>JAYYJN010000122.1:0-12403 GCA_036146215.1 Planctomycetota bacterium | reverse complement strand
CCAGCGCAACGCCGAAATATATTGAGCGAACTGTGATGCGGCCTCAAATGGTGAGTGAAACCAAAATGTGTACGGTCACTGAATACCGAAACGAAACGAGAAAACGCGAATATACGGTTTATAAGCGAGTTGCAGAAACATCTGCCCGTTCGTGTGATGTCACGGTGATGGTTCCCGAGCAAAGAACGCGTGTTGAAAAATATACCGTCATGCGTCCTGTCACTCGTACCGTGACGCAGACTTACAAAGTGCAGGTTCCTGTCTGGCAGGATGTACCGCAGTCATACACAGTCCAGGTCCCGCAGGTGGAAGTGCGTCAAACCTATCGCACTACCTGCCGCAAGGTGCCGGTGACTGTCATGAAAACGGTTTGTCGCGATGCGGGATCCTGGATCAATCAAACAACGCAAGTGCCGGCCTGCGATTCGTGCGGCAACGCTGTAATGCGGACTGTTTGTCGACCGGTCTATGTACCCAAAATGATCACTGAGCAAGTTCCTGTCACATGCTATAAGACGGAGCAGGTGCAGGTTCCCTGTCAATACAAAGTAACCGTGTGTAAACCGGAGGTGCGCACTCGAACGGTTCGTGTCTGTAATTATCGTACTGAGACTCGCCAGAGGAATGTTCAGGTTTGCGAAACCGAGTGTGTTCCCATGACCCGGCAGGTAAATTACACCTGCATGGTGCCGCAGAAGCAGCAGCGGAGCTATAACGTAACGACGTACCGGATGATCCCGGAAAAACGGGTCGAGACCTATAAGGTCTGTGTGCCCCATCAGGTGCAAAAACCGGTGCAGGTCCAAGTCTGCAAAATGGTTCCTCAGACGGTACGCGTTCCGGTATGCAATCCCTGCTGTGACCCGTGCAATGCGTGCGATACATGTGATAATTGCGCACTTTAAGCGGTCATTGTTGCAAAAATTCTGGTAAGACAGTTCTTCTTTTCTTGCGTAAAAGGTTCGATCGGTCTTCGCGTTGCGCGGGGCATGATTCTAGAATAGGTCGATTGTCCCGATTTCTGCACGCCCCAACGTGCCCGCACGAGCCGATAGCATGAAGCCGCCGCTAAAGATCAAATTCACCGACTACTATAGTGGTTGGGATAATGAGCGAAATCTGTTCACCAAGCTTCTGGCAGAGATGTATGATGTTTCCTTCTCGGATGATCCGGACCTTTTAATTTTTTTACCATTTGGTACTGATCATCTGCGTTATCAATGTCGTAAGTTATTCATCACCGGCGAAAATGTGCGGCCCGATTTCAACGTTTGCGATTATGCCTTCTCATTCGATTTTCTCGACGATTCGAGAAACTATCGATTTCCGTTAGGACTCTGGGGGAATGTAGAGGTTCCTGAAGACTGGGATCCGGAGAAGGTGCTGCGACAGAAAACAGGCTTTTGTAATTTTGTTTATTCCAATCCCTCGTGTCGCTTGCGCAACCAATTATTCGAGCAGCTCAGCCGATACAAGGTTGTCGATTCGGGCGGCAGATACAAGAATAACTTGGGATATCGCATCGGCGATAAAAATTCCTTCCTGAGTCAATATAAATTTACGATTGCTTACGAAAATAGTTCTTACCCGGGCTATGTAACCGAAAAAATCGTCGATGCATTCGCGGCGGACTCCCTGCCAGTTTATTGGGGCAATCCGGTAGTCGATCGTGATTTTAATCCGACCAGTTTCATTAATTACCACGATCTCGGTAGCAACGATGCGGTAATTGAACGAATCATCGAACTTGATCAAGATGACCAGGCCTATTTAGAGGTTCTTCGCCAACCGCGTTACCCCGAAAATCGATTTCCTGAATTTGCGCAGCCAGAAAAAATAAAGCAGCGTTTACAACAAATTGTGGAGTCTTCTGAACCACCGCTCAGGAGTCGTTTGGGAGCAAGATTGGCCCATCGCGCTAATTATTTCAAAATTAAATGGGGGCACCGTCTACAGCGATGGAGAGGCAGACTCGGCATGTGATTCCTCAGCGACTCGGGTGTGCGTAGGTGGTTGTGCTCACTATTCACTTCACATCAAGAAATGCTGCATCATCCGGATTTTGCTCCTCGAGTTCCTCGAGTCGAGCCGCCTCAATTTGGGCAAAATATTGCCTGGTTTCTGCTGACGGAATTGTCAATCTGCGCGCGAAATAGAAGGAGCCTAATGAAACGGCAGCCACTGCCAGGATAGCTTGCGTTGCACTCAGCCAATGAGTTCCTTGGTCACTGCTCAGCCAAGTGATCAGCACGATCCCCCCGAGAAAGGGCACTAACCAACTGGCACAACGTAAATCCATCGGTTGTCCACGGAGCAGATTGGTTGTCATAAACAGGCAACCAGAGACGGAAAACACCAAGCCGAGTTTCCAGACAATTGCCCATCCAGTCCAGAAAATCAAAAATCCACAGATTACGAACGCCAGGGGACAAAAAAAAGAGGCAAACCACAAGCGGAAAGGCCTTTTCAAATCGGGAAGTTGCTCACGAAGTGCCAGAACACTCAACGGTCCGATGGCATAAGCCAACACCACCACCGATGTGAGAAATGCAACGAGCGCTTGCCATCCCGGAAACGGTAAAAACAGGAAGAGTCCGATCGGAAAAGAAAGCATGATGATCAGCCCCGGAGTGCCGTGCTTTCCGGTACGACTCAACCGCGGTGGGAGGTAGCGGTCGTGGCTCATTCCCTGCGCAATTCGCATGCTCGAGCCGAGGTTGATTAACCCTGCTCCGAGTGGAGAAGCAATCGCCCCCCCCAACACTAGATAAAACAACCAGATAACGCCTAACGACTTTACTAAACCGGCAATCGGTCCGACTTGGTCTTCAAATTGGAGGTTGTTCCAGTCACCCGGCGCTGAGAACGTGACCTCTCGAAGCCCACCTATGAAGGCAAACTGTAAGGCGAGGTAGCAAAGTAAGCAAAAGAAGATTGAGGCGAGCACGGCAATGGGCACGTCACGATGCGGATTCTTTGACTCTCCCGCAGCAATTGCGGCGTGCTGAAATCCCGTGAACGCGTAAATCACGCCACCATAGGCAAGCGCTTGAAAGATGCCGTGCCAGCCTTCTGGAAAAAAACCGCCCTCTTTCGGATCGTCAAAGACATCCCAGCTGAAAGAGAGCGCGAAGAGTGCGACGGTCACGGTGATGACCAACCCGATTTTTATCCATGTCAAGCCATTATTGATGCGAGCAAAAAAATGAATCCCACGCCAATTGATCAGCGAAAACAGAATCCATAGTGCGGCGGCACACAGAAATCCTGCTGGAAAACTGAGAGGATGCGTTGTAACCTTCCCTGCCCCGCCGGTTACATTCTCGGTAAGCCAGGGGAAATAAATCGAGAGGTATTGAAGGACCGCTTGCACCTCGGCAGCAACGATCACGGTAAATGTCAGCCAGCTCGAAAGGGACGCAACGAATCCCACCGTCCGTCCGTAGGTCAACAGCGCATACCGAGTGATACCGCCGTTCAACGGGAGCATGGCTCCGAGTTCCGCGAAGTTCAACGCAATCACCATTATTGCAAAACCCCCGATCACCCAGGCGATCAATGCGGAGGGTCCTGCCAGTTGTGCGGCGTAAAGCGGCCCGAAAAGCCATCCCGAACCTAGAATACCGCCCACCGAGACAAACAGCAGGGCAATGAAACCCATGCGACGATCTTTTTCTGGCACGAGATAGCCCCATGGTTTGAATGAAGATTCAATCATCGTACGAGAAAAGGACAAACTTGGGCAGGCAGTGATTTGAAAAGATTTTGCATCCCTTGCTGTTGCAGTAAACAAGTTATGACCAAATCGGTCCAGTAACTTGCTCTATCGCTATTGCGTGCCAATAATGAATCACATGGCAAGCGAATCACCCATTTCTTTTTTTGTGCGCCAAATGACGCTGACCGCGATCTGCTTGTTTCCTTACGTGATCAGCATCGAAGCAGACGAGGCTAACGAGTCCTCTGTCGCTCGACGGACTCTGCCACGCACACCACCTCCGCAACGCTGGGACTCTGAAACGGAAAGTCTCTTCGAAGGCGATCCACGACGGCGACTCAAAGGGACCCCTCCGAGCGATAAAAGTGCAGGTACCCCACAACCGTTGAAGCCGTTGAAGCAAACCAATGACATTAGTCCACCCTCGTGGACACCACTGATCCTGGCAGAGGCGGTGGAGGACGAGATCAAGAGCCTCTATACCGCCATGCAGAAACCATTGTCCCGCATCGGTAGCTACAAAAGTGGTGGTCATCAAATCGTGTCGGAGCAGTTTGCTCTCGTTGCCACGATGTTTGAAATACTTGCCCGTCATCGCGAGGGTGCGCGATGGAAAGATATTGCTGCTGCCGCGGCTTCGCACTTTTCAGTCGCAAGTCGAGAATCGCAGATGAATAACCTTCAGGCATTTCAGAATGCAAAGTCGCATTACGAAGATCTGGGCCAGTTGATTCGGGGGGAGCGAGTAGATTTCTCGCCAGCGTCGCCACTTACCTGGAGCGAAATAATTGAAAGACCCGCGTTGATGCGACGACTCGCGCAGGGTTATGCGGACGGATTGAAGTCTTGGTCATTTGACGCTGATGAATTCGAAAAGAATCGCATGTCTCTGATTCAAGAAGCACGCATTCATGCAGTGCTCGCCCAGATCATGCAACAGCCCTCTTATGAATTTTCCGACGATGACGACTATCGCAGCCATGGCGAACGATTGAAAACCGATGCGCAACAGATTGTTCAAGCCGCTGAGGAGAGGAACCTGGAGCAAGTCCAACACTTCGTAGGACAACTCAATAAAACGTGTAGTCGGTGCCACGAGGCGTATAAGTAATTAACTATGTTATCGAATTTTTAGAAAATCTTTGCAGGATAAAGATCTGGGACTAGATTGCTGAGAATCGATATTGCTGGCAGTCGCTCGAAGATGAGCGGTGATCACGGTTGCACATTAATTCTCTGAGGCTTTGCGACAGCCCGACGAAGCCGGTAAAATTAGGTTTGTATCGACGTAAGATAATCACCGCTGGGTTAATTGAGTAGACTGATGGGTATTCGTTTTTTTTGTCCCCAGGGACACAAACTCAACGTTAAATCTTTTCTCGCGGGAAAGATGGGTATTTGCCCCTACTGTGATGCCCGAGTGAAAATCCCTCTGACCTCAACCCGGCCGAGCAGTAAAGCAATCAATCGAGATGTAGAGGGGCAGGCCGAAGCGTTGCCACTGGCGAGTCCGCTGGAGGATCTGGATCAGGTTCTGGCGGTTGCCGAGGCGGGAATACCGGGCAATCCGGCAGAGGCTTTGCCACATACTCTGCCGGACAGTGTCTCGGCAGACCCGCTCAAAGAATCGCCCGACGCGCAGTGGTATGTATGCCCTGAGCCGGGCGGGCAAAATTACGGGCCGGCCACTGCAGACGTGATGCGACAATGGGTTCAAGAGGGTCGAGTGCTGGGAGATCACATGGTCTGGCGCGAGGGATGGGAAAATTGGCAACGGGCTGGCGATTGCTTCGCCCATCTTGATAATCAGCAACCGCCAATAGCACCGAATGGGCAATAGTCACCATGAATATTCAAAAGTTTTTAGCGCATCACGGCTTAATTACCAATCCGTTTGTGGAAGAGGATGCACAGACTGATCAGGTTTTCAAAGAACATTGTTTGCGGGAGACCTTCCATCCGGCATGGGAGAAAATCTATGGAAATCCTGCCGATCCTTCCACTTCCATCGTGTTTGGTGAAAAAGGATCTGGGAAAACGGCAATCCGTCTGCAGATGTTCGAACACCTGATGCTCCAAAATAAAGAGCGGCCCGATCAGAGGGTGTTTGTAATTGAATATGTCGACTTCAACCCGTTTCTCGACCATTTCTGGGAAACGTTGCCCACCCGACGCCGCAAACCAGAGCGTTTGCTTGGTGAATGGAAATTGTGGGATCACGCCGATGCAATTTTATCGCTGGGTGTGACCCAACTGGTTGATCAAATCTTGGCGCAAAACAGTGACACGTCAGAGAAGCCTTTTCCGCTCGACTTCAAATCGCTGGATCGTCATCAGGCTCGGGATCTTTTGCTGCTCGCCGCTTGCTATGACCGCTCGACCGCAGATACCTATCAGGGACGTTGGCATCGATTGCGTCGGAAGTTGCGATTTCACACGTGGAAAAGGAGGTGGGATGCGGCACTCTGTTTTTTGGTTCCCCTGGTGGTGTTGATCGTCATTTTTTCTCAGGGGTGGGACGCGGGCTTGAAGGCACTCAATACACCCTGGCCCTACCTTGCCTCTGCAGGCGCTTGTTTGCCGCGCATCTTTCGGATGGCCAAGAGCTATCTCAAGGCGCGTGGCATTGCACGACACCTCCGCACGATTCCCACGCAGCGACGGGCGCTGGGCCAGTTGTTACTGCATTTCTCGGCATCCGAATTCGAGGGCCAACCTCTGCCGAATAAAGATCGTACGGATGATCGCTTCGAACTGTTGCGAAAACTACAGGGCGTGTTACAGAGCCTGCAGGTGCCCGGCATTGTGATTCTGGTGGATCGAATCGACGAGCCGCACCTGATTAACGGCCGGGCCGACCTGATGAAGGCGTTTCTTTGGCCTTTGCTCGACAACAAACTGCTCAAGCACCCTGGCATCGGGTTTAAATTGTTGTTGCCGATCGAATTGGAAGATTTTCTCGATCGGGAAGAGCGAGATTTTTTCCAGCGTGCCAGGCTAGACAAGCAAAATATGATTCCCTCTCTGGAATGGACGGGGGAAGCACTTTACGACGTGGCGTCTGCCCGCGTGCGTGCGTGTGCCCGTGAAGGTGGCCAACCGTTGCTCCGCGACTGGTTCGAGGAGGGGATGAGTGAAGCCCGACTGGTGAAGGCATTCCGCGATTTGCGCGTGCCCAGGCATCTTTTTAAGTTTATGTATCGTCTTCTGATCGAGCATGGAAACGCCTACACCGATGAAAGTCCCGCCTGGAAAATTCGCAGCGAAATGTTTGATTCGGTTCTAGCCGTATATCTGCGCGATCAAGAGCAGGTCGATCGCGGTTTGCGGGCCGGATAAAATCCCGCGGTAAGATGATGGGCCTAGGAATGTCGGTTAAAGGCCGTATACTAGGCCCGGTTTTTGCGCTGGGGTCGGTGGGGGCAAGGCACCCATGGGATCAGTGTCAATTAGTGCCACTAGGAGAAAAAAGGCATAAAAAAAGAGAGTTCCTGCTCGCCGGGACAGGAACTCTCCAATTGGCTGTCCGAAATTCCATTACAGAAGTTCGGAGACCCACAGCCGTACAGCATCTATCGGTGCTATCGATGCTAGAACTTTACTCAGCGCTAAAAGCTGGGCGAAAAATCAAGGAAGAAGGACAAAAAGCATGAACACGGGCGGCATAAGCCGCACGGTTTGACAGGAGTCTTAACCGTTTCTGGAACGTGATACGGGGTACGGGTGGTGGAAAGTCAGAAAGCAAAACTTGCCCTTGAGGATGGGACCGTCTTTGAAGGAACCGCGTTCGGTGCCGCGGGCGAGGTGGACGGAGAGGTCTGTTTTAACACCTCGATGACCGGATATCAGGAAATTCTGACCGATCCGAGTTACCGTGGTCAGATTGTCACAATGACCTATCCGTTGATCGGAAACTATGGGGTCAATGAAGAAGACCGGGAAAGTGAGCGACCGCATCTGGCCGGTTTTATCGTCCGGGAAAATAGTCTGCTGCACAGTAATTTCAGGGCCGCCGGCGATCTATCAGCCTATCTGAAAAAATGGGGCGTAATTGCGATTGAGGGAATCGATACGCGTGCGCTCGTACGACGGATTCGCCAGGAGGGTGCGATGAAAGGGGTGCTTTCGACCACCGACCTCGACGATCAGAGCCTGGTGGCCAAAGCGAAGGCGAGTCTCGGTCTGGTGGGTCGTGACCTAGTGCAGGAAGTAATGCCTGCAGAACCTGTCCACTGGGATCAACTTCTAAGTGATTGGGCGACGCTTCCCGGGGCTGATGACTCGGCACCTGTCTCGAGCGCACATGTCGTAGCACTCGATTTCGGCATGAAGTGGAATATTCCACGGCATCTGGCCAGTCGCGGATTTCGCGTGACGGTTTTGCCTGGATCGTCCTCGAAGGAGCAAATCCTTGCAGAAAAACCGGACGGTATATTTCTCTCCAATGGTCCTGGGGATCCGGAGCCGTTGACCGGGCCGGTGCAGACGATTGCCGAGTTGTTGGGCGAAAAACCGATCTTTGGCATCTGTCTCGGGCATCAATTACTGTCGCTTGCCTGTGGGGCTGAAACATTCAAGCTGAAGTTCGGGCATCGGGGTGCCAATCAACCCGTTCAGAATCTGGAGACATCTCGTGTGGAGATAACCTCACAAAATCACGGTTTCGCAGTCTCCGAAGACACCCTTCCGGCAGAGCTTGAGGTGACGCATCGGAACCTCAACGATGGCACGATCGAGGGCGTGCGGCATCGCGAGTTGCCGGCATTCAGCGTGCAGTACCATCCGGAAGCCTCGGCGGGTCCGCATGACAGCGATTATCTTTTTGATCGATTTGCCGAGTCATTGCAATAATCCAGGCCGATCCTGTCGGATGGGGTTGCCCTGCTCACAATGTTGCAACCCAGGCCACTTCAGTCGGCGTCGGCAGGGACTGGTTTTAACCGCATCGCATAGGTGGCGGCTAAACCATTGAGTCCCGCCAGCACAAGAATCGGCCACAGGGCGTGCTGAAAGTGTGCTAGGACTCCCAGGGCAAAGGCAAACAGCACGGCCATCCCGCCGACAAGCGTATCGCTGACCGCAATGTAATAGGGCCGAGTTTCCGCACTTGCCAGAGTGGCAACATAGATCTTTCGTGTCGATGCAATGCCTTGATCCGCAAGTGCGATTAAAAAGAAAACGATATCGTAATAAAACCAGTGGCTCTTTGGGTTGCCGTAATGACTGAGTAAAGCAACTAAAGCTGCGGCCAGGGCGATCATTCCCCCCAGACTCATGATCCGCCGTAGTGGCCACGGTGATAACCGCTGCCAGAAGAAGCCCCCGACCATCAGCCCCAGGCTCGTTGAAATTACAAAACTACCGAGCGCATCCTCCGTTTTTTCATGCTCTTGCGCCGCGATGATCGCATAAAAGGGCATCGCTAATTCGATGGAGAGGAAAAGAATCCGTGCGACGACAAACTGTCGAAACCAATCGACCGTCTTCACGTGATTGATTCCTTCGCGAAGCGTGGCCAGAATGCCGTGCCGGTCTTCACTGCTTACTCCCCGCTGTTTCTTTTCAGCGACTGCGGACTCCCTCACCATCATGCTCAAAATGCCTGAAAAGATGGCGACGGCAATCCCTACCCACAAGAGGGCCAGATGTTCCTCGTCCGCTTCATTGAAATATAATTTTTGGCTTGCCCAAGCCAGAATGATTGCCATCAGTCCACTCAGACCAGTCTGTGAGAACAGTAGGCTTCGCCGCAATTTACGTGGCACGACGTAGCCGAGCATATTTTGGAATGCGAGGCGACTTAATCCTTGGCCAAGACCAATGATCGAGGCGACGCCCAGGAAGATGACTGTCAGAATCACAAATTGCCTTGCATCCTCAGCCGTATCCGCGGTCAAGGCGACCACAACCAGAGCTGTCGATGCGGTCAAGATTCCCAGGCTCATATACCATTTGCAAATCTCGGCAGCCGAAATAAATGGCGCCGATACGATTTGCCCGATCATCCGTGAGATTTGCACGATGGGGATCAGGAGTCCGGCAAAAATAGCGGGCGCACCGAACGAGATATAGAGAAAGGGCAATACCAAGCGGGGACTGGAGAGCGTTTGACTGACGTCAAGTAACACCCCCTGCCCGAGCAGCACGCGAAAGTTCCACCGCGTTGTATTTCCTTTGGGCATGGGTCGCCTGCGGTCTGTTTGGATCTGAACCCCGTTCTTCTACTATAAAAGCAATGCGCGTGCAGAGGGACATCCGCAAAAGATTTTGCCCTATTTTTGAACAACGACGGCTCTATTTCCAGAGTGGAATCGCGTCGAAGACGTTCAGTAGCCGGGCGGCACGATCGGTTATCGTCGGAACGGGTGGAGCAAATTTCTCACCGGCTGTTGAGTCAGGCTGGCCTGAGGCGCTCGTGCAATCACTCGTAAGGCACGCGGGTGTCCATTTATATTTGCACTTCTCACATTCATACTCATACTTCCGCAGCACCTTTACTTTGCGAGTTCGAGCCCCTTTGCAGGGCACGGGACATTGGCAGTCACCCGAATCACAACGGCCGGTGCAACCTTTTTGCGGTGGTTTTTCCCATGGACAGGTCACCCGGGGGATGCAGATCGTTTTGCACTCAACGCGGTAAAAATGTTTCTTAACCGCCTCTTTTTTAATTTCAAGATTGCATTTCGGGCAGCAATCGGGAGCCCCACCAGGGCAGTCACAGGGTGTTTCATATGTGGCGGTGATGACGGTTTCCTGGCGTGTGGTCTGGGCGTTCAGCGAGGAAACGCCGGTAATCCAGATTGCCGCCCAAAAAGCACTACGCATTATTTGCGCGGGAGAGAACGTTGTTATGAAATACGTTTTGATGTCCATTGCTAACTCTTTCGAAGGGCTATTTTGCGGTTTACCAGTCGATCATGAACTGTGTACCGAAGCAGTTGTAATTTCCAGAAGTAGGGACTCCCGCCGGCATCACACCGCCACCGGTGGTTGCCGTGTTGCGCTGGCTGATGGCACCATTGATATAGTTGAACTGCATACGGGCATAAGGATTCCACCACCAGTTGAGAGCAAAACTGAAGCTCTGACCGACACCACCCTCGATTCCCTCATCGCTGAAATCGCCCCGAGAAAAACGTCCGGCAATCTGCCACGCACCCCAACCGCGTCGGCGACCCTCATCGGTCTGCACGATAAAGAAATTTTCGTTTGGCTTGGTGCGTCCCAGCACACCGCGTTGACGCTTCCACGGTGAATAGTCGTTCGTGAGCCAATAAGCAACATATACATAGCCGCCGTGGAAATTCAGATTCGTTGCACCGGTGCGCTGCATGGTGACTCCCATGTATTCGCCCACCACCGATAATTGATTCACATTGATCACCCCTTCCACACCGCCAAGTTGGTAGGACTCTCCGTTGGTGATCTGGCCCGTATCGAACCAGGCTTTCTCAGAGTAGGATTCCGGACGTGTCCGGAAACGCGCTGTGGGGCCACCATTGGGAAAACAAGCCGCGCCTGAAAGTGCCCAGTGAGCATAGCCGCGGCCATCTGACATTTCGTCATACCAGATCGTGTTGGCAATACGTCCCGCGACTTCCGGTTCGAATTGGTTGTTATAGATGCGGCCGACCTTTGCCAGATTTCGCATGTCAAATCCGCCGTACCGCCAGTTCCAGCGTTCGTCATCCGAATAGCCGTATGCTTCCACACCCAAACGTCGAGCGTCGTTGTTGAAGGCGTCGACCACATAAGGCCGCTCCATAAAGACCATATAACGACTACTGTCTAAATGTGCGAGTCCATAAGGACGCTTCTGATTGCCGATGAGAATTTTGTCGTTCCAGGGAAGATTCAACCAGCCGAGATAGGCATCTTTGAAAGTGACCGCATCCGGTTGGGCAAACTCCATTTGGAGTTTGTACTCCATGTTTTCCGAGGCCTGTCCCTTGGCACCGAGTCGCAAACGGCGAAATCCGAGAAAAGGTTTCGGATTATTCGGGTAATTTCCACCCACCCAATTCACCAGCGGTGAATCTGAGGGAAACGCCCAATAGTCAAGCATGGCACGACCAAAGATTTTGATCTTCGGTTTCTTGATGATCTCGATCTCAGCAACATCGTCAGACGCTCGTTGTTTTGATACAGCGGCAGCCTCTAATGCTTCGATTCGTTCAATCAGGCTCGTAAACGATGTATTGCTGACCGGCGTCGCCGCGGAATGTTTTTGTTCGTTGAGGTGCTTCTCGGTGAAAATTTTTACCGGCGGCGGTGCATCGGTTGCTAAGATTTCTCGCGAGGAGGAGCCGTTTTGGGGTTGCGCGTTGTTTGAAGTAGCCGCGTTCGACCCAGCCGCGTTCGACCCAGCACCGGTGGCCTGAGTGGATGCTGTGAGCACATCTGCAAGCACATCAGCCGGATCCTGGTCCTGCCAATTCACCACCTGGGCAGAAACCCAGGAATTGCACAGCGCGACAGCCATCAGCAGGCTTGCTGCGAACAGTCGTTTGCCGATTAATTTGCGGCATTTGAAGGTGCAGATCTTTGTTTTTGTCATTCCCATCACCCATGCCGCCTTTTCTGGGGTATTTGTTTCGCGGTGTTTGCTGGCGGCGCCCACGAATCGGTACAATCAGCACAATCGATACAAACGGTGTAATCGGAAAAATTTACCGAGTGTCTTCA
>JAYYJN010000121.1:0-2504 GCA_036146215.1 Planctomycetota bacterium | reverse complement strand
TTGCCCCGGGTTGGAGACATAATTTGCCCCAGAATGAGTGTTCGTGACGGGACGCCCATCTCGGTCAATCTGATTGCCGTAAATATCTACCGACCACCCACCGGCAGCAATTTGTGCAGGAGTCAACATCGAGCGGTTCGGTGCCGTTGACGTATTGGTGGGGTTCCTAAATGGATTACCTTCAGTATTCGTCGCCGACATTCCATTCACGCTGCCAGTGCCGCCAGTCGGAGTGGCGTTATTCGCAAAGCCGGAGTTACTCCAAGTCGGATCATCCGCCGAAACCGCCGAGGGGGCGCGTCCAAACGTATCACTAGCATTCAATCCAGCCGGTGTCCCGCTGGACGAACTACTAGCGGTCGGTGGTAGCACAGGCGCAGACGATACAACCGAATTTGGATTGGTTGTCGTGATCGATGGCTGGTTTTGCCCAAGCTGAGACCACTGACTATCGCGAGAATTCGTCGGATCCGTTGAAGGCCCACCCGGGCGGACCGTTGCCATCCCTGTAGTTAAACCGGCCGAATTTGCAGCGTTGTTGCTTACGTTTGATACTGCATCACGATCACGGCCGGTGAAGGGAGGCAGTGTCGTGCTGCCAGGTATTCTTGTCGCTGGTGGCGGAATGACATTCCGAGCACTTGAATCGGCAGGTTTTGCCGGATTGGAAATTTCTCGACCAGCTGTTTCGACCTGCGGTGTTGTGGCTGGTGCTGGACTACTCAAACTCGGCGGCAAGGCAAACCCGGACGCGCTCATCGTGTTACCGGTCTGCGGTTTCATCACCGCTTGGTTGCTGCCAGATTCGATCCCCGCGATTGGGATCACCATCGATGAATCGGACATTTCAGGAATTGGAATCAAAGCAGCATCTTCTGCTGCAATCCCCGCTCCACCAACACCGAAATTCGCCGAGCGGCCACTCTTTGAAGGCATTGCCGGCGGAGTGATCCGCGGAAGCGGACCTTCGCCAATCTGCACAACAACCCTGGAAACCTGTCCACGAACAGCCGGATCGATCGTGCTACTAATCTGCCCAAGACGCGGCAATTCCTGGAGTTGCTCGGGCGGAACCTGGATAATGTATTCCACTCCGCCTCGATCATCGGGTTTCCAGCCGTATGTAATGCCGCCTGCGGCGAGCAACGACAACAGCGTGGTGATTCCACCCATCGTTTCATCCTTGAATAACGACTCTTCCCAACCTAGGTCGATTAGATGGTAATCGTGCCGACCGGTTCATGGAAAGAGAGAAATCACCAGGCGGGACTCAACTACTCCATCAAAGATCGATAGCTAGTAATCAATTGGTTGCTAGCTAATGCGATTTCATCCATCGAGTTGAAACGCCCAACCCCTAACCGAACACTGCTGGCAGCCTGGGAATCATTCAAACCGAGTGCCGACAATACATGGCTCGGCTTCGCTTCAGCTGCACTGCAAGCGGAGCCACCGCTAAAAGCAATGCTGGTGGTGGCCGCCATCCAAGCCTGGCCCTGCAGATTGGGTAGGCGAAAATTAAGGTTTCCAGTTAATCGCGAGCCTCCACTCATTGCTGGGCCATTCAACTGTATTCCCTCGATTGATGTGTTCAGGGAATGCCAGAGCGCATCACGAATCGACCGATCCCGCTCTGCAGTTTGGCTGATTCCCTGAGAACAGAGCCGCAATGCGGTAGCAATCCCGATGGCGCCGGCCGGGTTCACCGTACCGCTGCGCAGACCATGCTGCTGTCCGCCACCGACCATGAGCGGCCGAAGTCTAACACGTCGATTGGAGTTCCCGATGACAAGTAATCCGGTCCCCTTGGGTCCGTAGAATTTATGCGCAGTCGCACTCAGCAGATCGACGTCGACTTGCTTTGCATCCACCGACAAACGCCCCACGGCCTGGGTGGCATCGCTGTGAAACAATGCCCCGGATTGATGACAGAGATCGGCGATCTCGGCCATCGGCGCAATCGCACCGATTTCGTTGTTGGCCCACATTACCGATACCAACGCAGTATCGTCGTCGATTGCATCGGCCAACTGATTCAAATCGACCACGCCAGCGTCCGCTTCTCCGTCCTGGACGACTGGAACTCGCGTGACGCGAAACCCTTGCCTTTCCAAGACATCGAATACATCCAACACAGCCGGATGCTCCGTTGTCACAGTCACAATGTGCCGCCGTTTTTGTCTTGGATGCGTACAGGCTCCAAGAATGGCCAAGTGATTACTCTCGGTGGCCCCACTGGTTATCACAATCGAATCGGCCGGTACACCAAGATCTTCGGCCAGACTTTCGATCGCCTGTTCAACCGCGACCTTGGCTTCCTGCCCCAAAGGGTGACTGCTATGAGGATTTCCGTATTGCTCACTGAACCACGGCAACATCGCATCGACCACGCGAGGATCGCAACGCGTGGTCGCATGATTATCGAGGTAAATCATCTTGCAGTTTTCTCCAACCAATCATCATTTGCCGACGTTCAAAACCGAAGCGTTGGCGTCTCTCAGCTG
>JAYYJN010000120.1:0-3986 GCA_036146215.1 Planctomycetota bacterium | reverse complement strand
CATCTCAATCCGCTTCGCAGCCTGGATTTCCTCCTCCCGGGAGAGCATAGAAATATCGCCCATCTGCATCAGATACATGCGGATCGGATCATCGATAGAGATTACCGTGTTCTTCGCCAATTGCCGACGGTCCGCATATTCATCCTCGTTGCCCGAGCCCTGTTCGTTTTCGGGATGGTCTTCTTTCTCCGCCCGATACAACAAACCTTTGGCTTGATTCTCGTCAGTTTTTGCCGGAGACGAAGACTGACCTTTTGCATGATTCGCTGATTTTTTTTGTCGCGTCGTCAATGAAGTCTCCTTTGTATCCATGGGACCGGATGGAAAACGTTTTGTGGTATCTAGAGCAAACACTTAAGCCCTGTTTCCTCGTATATGCCCTATTGCAGAATGGATGCCAAAGCCTGTGCAGGAATCCAAATTTGACGCAAAGCCCTGATAAAAAGGGGTTTAGAAGGTATATTCGTGCCCGGGAGGTGTGCGGCGGGTGGTGATCATGTTGCCGCACGGCAACATGGTGCAGAAACAGATGATGTCGCTATGCAACATGTGGACCCCACTTGCGTGGGCGATGCTTTTGGCCTGCATCTGGAGATTCTGAACGGGGGCTTTGTCGGCCACCAAAAATCGGCAGAATAGAGGCCAAACGGTCACCCTCCCCCTTTCTGGACGTTACAACGTGGTTGAAGTAGACACCCCCTCACTTAGCCAACTGACGGATGAGATTCTTGCCGCTGAACAGACGTTAGCTCTGGGGGGTGGCGAAAAAGCAATCGCGCGGCAGCACAGCAAAGGCCGGCTGACTGCCCGCGAACGGATAACGCAACTCATCGACCCAGAGACTTCAACACTGGAACTTGGTGCGTGGGCCGGCTGGGAGATGTATGACGAATATGGTGGTGCTCCGGGGGCGGGAGCAGTCTGCGTGATAGGCATGGTCTGTGGTCGGCAACATTTAATTATCGCAAATGATGCGACGGTGAAGGCGGGTGCATTTTTCCCAGCAACGACAAAAAAAGTTCTGCGGGCCCAGCGAATCGCAATGGAGAATCAATTGCCGATTATTTATCTGGTTGACTCTGCGGGCGTTTTTCTGCCGCTGCAAGAAGATGTATTTCCTGACGAAGATGATTTCGGCCGAATTTTTCGCAATAACGCGATTTTGTCGTCGCGCGGTATTCATCAGATCGCCGCCATTATGGGCAATTGTGTTGCCGGTGGGGGCTACCTTCCTGTCCTCTGTGACAAAATACTGATGACCGAAGGCTCCGGACTCTACCTGGCAGGACCCGCGCTCGTGAAAAGTGCGATCGGTCAACAGGTGACTCACGAGGAGTTGGGTGGCGCTGAGATGCATGCACAACTCAGCGGCACCATCGACTTTCGTGAAGAGGATGATGCCGCCTGTCTGGGGCGGATTCGCCGATTAGTGGCAAATATTGCACCAGATGCCGACCAGCCGATGAAGCCCTATCACCGCATGGATTCTCTCTCGCCGGCTCGTCCTGGCACGGATCTCTTTGATTTAGTGCATCCTGACCCTCGCAAAGAATATGAAATTCGCGATGTGCTGGAGTGCATTGTTGATCGGGAATCTTTCGAAGAGTATAAGGCCGAATATGGTCAAAGTCTCGTCTGCGGGACCGCCCGCATCGGCGGGTTTCCGATCGGAATTGTCGCCAATCAACATCACCAAGTTCGACCGGCGAATGGACCCCTTCAATTCGGCGGTGTCATCTATACGGACAGCGCAGAGAAGGCCGCGCGGTTCGTGATGAGCTGCAATCAGGAATGGTTGCCGATTTTATTTGTTCACGATGTCAACGGATTTATGGTGGGCCGCGACAGTGAGCAGATGGGTATCATCAAAGCGGGCGCAAAGCTCGTAAATGCTGTGAGTAACAGTCGGGTTGCTAAGATTACCTTATTACTCGGTGGTTCATTCGGCGCAGGAAACTATGCACAGTGTGGCAAGGCGTATGATCCACGCTTCGTCTTCGCCTGGCCGACTGCCCGATGTGCGGTCATGGGTGGCGAACAGGCGACCTCCACGCTACTGGATGTGACAATCCGATCCTTGGAACGACAGGGTGAGAAAGTCGACGCTGAACAATTGGCAAAACTGCGTGACAAAATTAGAGGAGATTATGAATCCCAAATGGATGTTCGCTACGCCGCTGCCCGTGGGTGGGTCGACGCGATTATAAATCCATCTCAAACTCGATCGGTATTGACCACCGCTCTCTCGGTTGCGACCCGCTTTGCGGACGATCGTCCTTTCCAGCTCGGAGTTTTTCAGACGTGAAAAGCGGGGAAATCGTAGCGGACAAGGGGTATTTCCACAGATGACCTTGCGGATTGCAAACGCAGCTGGATTCTGGGGGGATTGGACGCTTGCGCCTCAGCAATTGATCTCCCAAGAGAATGTAGATTTTTTGACGCTTGAGTATCTGGCGGAGCTGACGCTCTCGATTATGGCGCGACAGAGGCAGAAAAATCCAAACTACGGATATGCGCGTGATTTTATCGATGTCATTGATCGCATCGTTCCGGATTTGCAAAATCAATCATCGCTAAGGATCGTGACCAATGCCGGAGGACTCAATCCACCGAGTTGTGCAGTCGCATTGGGCGAATTGCTTGCAGGATGCGGAATGGGATCGATCCCGATCGGTGTCGTCACCGGCGATGATCTGCTTGACGAATCCGGAGGTCTGGCTGATCGACCTTGGCCTCACTTCGATACGCAGACGCCGCTTGATAAACGAGCGGATAAGACCGTAAGCGCTAACGCATACCTCGGTGCAAAGCCCATTTGCGAAGCGCTCCAACAGGGCAGTCGGATCGTCGTCACCGGGCGTGTTGCGGATGCATCTCTAACGGTCGGCCCGACAATGCATCACTATGGCTGGGCCTGGGATGACTGGGATCGCCTGGCTGGTGCAAGTGTCGCAGGCCATCTTATTGAATGTGGCGCACAAGTAACTGGCGGTTACCGTACCGATTGGCGGGACGCATCACTCGGCAGAATTGGTTATCCCATTGTGGAAATCGCGGCAGACGGTCAGTTTACGGTCACAAAACCGGAGGCTAGTGGGGGCGCGGTCACGCGGCAATCGGTGATTGAGCAAATCGTTTATGAAATTGGTGACCCTTCGGCCTACATCACACCCGACGTAATCGTTGACTTTACTAAACTTGAGGTGGCTGCAATCGGGGATGATCGCGTTGCGGTGCGCAACGCGCATGGAAAACCCCGTCCAGACTCACTTAAGGTATCGCTCGCCTACGCGGATGGATTTATGGCAAGTGGTCAGCTTCTGGTATACGGAAAAGACTGCATAGTCAAAGCGCGGATTGTTGCCGACTTGATCACAGAACGGTTGCGGCAGGAGGGAATTGAGTTGGAGAGATTCCATGTGGAATTACTCGGCGCCGGGGATGGAGTCCCAGGGATGGTGCCCCCTCCAGACGGATTACATGAAGTAGTCTTGAGAATTTCTGCTACCGATCCAGACCGTGCGTCACTCGAAGCCTTTGCCAGACAGTTTGCGCCGCTGATTACCAACGGACCGGCCGGATTGGCCGGTTATGCCCAGGGTCGACCGGTCGTGCGAGGTATATATTCGTATTGGCCGACCACCGTCTCGCGTACCGAGATTACACCGATTGTCAAAGTCCAAACGGCAGACGAATGGGCCGGCATGAAAACCACCTGAATAAAGCGAGAGTGTCCTATGGATGAAACCTTGCTGCGCCTGGGAACAATTGCCTCTGCCCGCAGTGGAGACAAAGGAACTCATGCCAATGTGGCTGTCATCGCTCGCTGTGATCTAAGCTACCGATATCTGGAGGAGGTGTTGACCACGGAGCGAGTCGCTGATTTTTTCGGTGCCCTCAAGAGCAGCAATGTGGAGAGATTTCTGTTGCCAAAATTGGGTAGCCTCAATTTCCTTCTCCATGATGCTCTGGCAGGCGGTGCCAGT
>JAYYJN010000119.1:0-3430 GCA_036146215.1 Planctomycetota bacterium | reverse complement strand
GTTGGCGACAAGGCGAGAGTGACAGGGATTATGCGTGCCGGAGAAGATCCCCATATTTACAATGTCAGACCTCGAGACGCGGAGCAAATCGCCCAGGCCGACCTAGTGTTTACCAATGGATACCACCTGGAATCGACCCTTGAGAAGGTAATCCGCAACAATGCATCAGGCCCTGTCATCGCCTTAGCCGAGGAAGCGGTACGCAAACCGCTCGGGAGCATTGAAGGCAATGCAGTTGCACCTGACCCCCACTGCTGGATGTCGGTACCATATTTCCGCGGCTACTTACAACATGCCCTACATAGCCTCGAGTCACTCGATCCGGATAACGCGGCAATTTACCGTTCGAATGCTCAGCAGTACGATGCAAAACTGCAAGCCTTGGATCAATGGATCAAAGATCGCTTTGCGCCGATCCCAAGCGAGCAGCGAGTGATTGTTACCAGCCATGATGCTTTCCAATATCTGGCAAATGCGTATGGACTCGACGTTCGTGCAATGACCGGCATCAGTACGGCCGAAGCGCCTCGACCCCAGGAAATTGAAAATATCGAGGCTCTTATCCAAAATCGAAATGTACAAGCACTATTTATCGAAACATCCACAAGCTCGACATTAAATCGCCTAGTTGAAAAAAGTGCCGCCGCGACAGGTGCGTCTATCGGTGGGACGCTTTACAGTGATTCACTCGATGCGCCGGGTACTCCTGCGGGAAGTTATATCGGGATGATGCAGCACAATGTAACGGCAATCGCTGACGCATTGAGCCAACCCTCGTCTTCCCGTGAGGGAGCAACTAATCTGTGAACACATCGCGATTACAAAGCACAACTGAACCATCTCGCTCAATCGCGCTGCGTGCGAGAAATGTAACCGTTTCATTTGCAGGCCGCTCTGTCCTGCGATCTGTTTCATTTGAACTGACTTCGGGAACGCTCACCGGGATTGTCGGTCCTAATGGTGCAGGAAAAAGCACCCTTCTACGCGCTATCCTGGGGCTTATTCCGATTGATGCCGGCCAAATCTCAGTGCATGACACGAGTGCGAATGACCAAAGGAGTCGGCTTGGATATGTTCCGCAGAAGCAATCGGTCGACTGGGACTTTCCGGTCACTGTATTAGATGTTGTCAGAATGGGTCGTTTGGCACGTCACACAGGCCTACGACGCTTGTGGGCTCGACTCGACAATCAAGATCATGAAATCGCATGGGAAGCGGTGAAACAACTGGGACTCGATGAACTGGCCGATCGCCATATCAGACAACTTTCTGGCGGACAGCAACAAAGAGTTTTTCTGGCACGAGCCCTATGTCAGCAGGCCGATATCTACCTGCTCGACGAACCTTTGACCGTTGTTGATGCGGCAACGGAAGAAATTATCTACAAACTGATGGAGAGACTGAAAGAACAAAACAAAACAATTCTTTTAGTTAGCCATGATCTTTCCATCTTGAATCGCCTTGACCAAATTATGCTGCTCGATCGCAGAATTGTTGCCATGGGGCCACCACAACAAGTGGCTACCGACGAGAATCTCAGGAAAACATATGGCGGTCGACTCGCGCTGCTCGACGAAGCCGAAGCGGCACTGATGCGAATGCGATAAAAAGGTTGAAAAATTGACACTTCTGGCAGAATTTGATTTTAGCGATTGGTGGCTGCGTCCCTTCAGTGAGCGGTGGTGGCAGGAAACCGTCTGCAGCATGCTCGTGGGCATCACCTGTGGTGTGCTTGGCTGTTATGTAGTACTTCGTCGCATGGCTCTCATTGGCGACGCCTTGAGTCATGCTGTACTGCCAGGAGTGGTGATTGCTTTTTTAATTACTCACGACACCGGGATTTTTGGCTTGTTAGCCGGTGCACTTTTTGCGGGTGTTCTGACCGCCGTATTGGTGGGTGCGGTCAGCCGATTGAGCCGGACTAAGGAAGACTCCTCGATTGGAATTGTATTTACTGCGCTCTTTGCCATTGGCATCATTCTCGTAAGTGCGCTTCCGCGAGGACTCCATTTCGATCTGAGTTGCTTTCTTTTCGGTGATCCTCTGGCAGTTGACACAGCAGACCTTTTACTAATGACTGCCATTTGCCCGCTTGTCTTGGGAATAGTATTTCTGCTTTATCATCCGCTGCGGGCATCCAGTTTTGACCCGGTGGTCGCTGCAGCCATGGGAATTCCAGTCGTCGCCTTGCATTACCTGCTAATGGGCATGCTGTCGGCCACTGTGGTCGCAGGCCTTAAAACGACGGGGGTCATCTTGGTCGTGGCTTTGATTATCACGCCTGCCTCTTCGGCGTATCTATTGACCAACCGACTCGGCACGATGATGGTGCTATCTGCTGTGTTTGGAGGGTTTTCGGCCGTTGCCGGAATGACACTTTCGTTCGCGACCAATTGGCCTAGCGGAGCTACGATGGTCGTCTTCGCGGCGGCAATTTTTACATTGGTGTTACTGCTCAGTCCAACAGAGGGTCTCGTCACCAAGTGGCTGCAGCGACATCGCATCCGCCGTCATATTCAGGGTGAAGACATCCTAAAAACACTTTATCGGTTTGTGACCCGTAATGCTCAGTCTGGTCAGACTTCTTTCCCGATCGATCAAATTTACCCGTTCGCCCGCGTGAATCGACGACAGGGCAATCGGATTATTTCGCAACTTGAAAACGAAGGCTTACTTTTTCGCGTGGAGGATGGCATTGCACTCACAGAAGAGGGCACTCATCGAGCAATCGAAATGGTCCGCTCCCACAGGCTCTGGGAATCCTATTTAACCAGACATGCAGGTGTGAGCGCTGCGGAGGTGCACGAGCAGGCAGAAGAACTCGAACACGTGCACGACCTTGCGGACGAAATTGATCGCGACTTGGGGCACCCGGAACACGATCCTCATGGGGAGGAGATTCCCCGGCCACCGAAAACCTCTGAGTAAACGCGAATTTATTCCGGATCGTAACTCAAATTCGGCGAAAGCCAGCGCTCGACGCGATCAGTCGGCCATCCCTTTCTTCGAGCATAGTCCTCGATTTGGTCGCGCGTCACACGATCCACGGTGAAGTAACGACTTTCCGGGTGGGCAAAGTAAAGTCCACTGACACTTGCCCCGGGTGCCATCGCGAATGTCTCGGTCAAATGAACACCCGTTTGATTTTCCGCATCAAGCAAATCAAAGAGGATCTTTTTTTCTGTGTGATCCGGGCAGGCAGGATAGCCGGGTGCCGGACGGATTCCACGATAATTTTCGGCAATCATCGCCTCAAGATTATTAGGGTCTACATCGCCAAACCCCCAATCCGCACGAACACGGCAGTGAAGCCATTCAGCGAACGCCTCGGCCAATCGATCGGCTACTGCTTGCACCATGATCGCGTTGTAATCATCCTGCTTTGCTTTGAAGGTATCGGCAAGCGCATCGGCGCCGATACCGGCGGTAA
>JAYYJN010000118.1:0-11077 GCA_036146215.1 Planctomycetota bacterium | reverse complement strand
AGTCCCAGGGCCCGTGCCGGACCGGCTGACATCGACGTGGCAACATCCATCAGCGTGTACTCGCGCGCAATCTCAGGAAGCACGATCTTGTTTTTAATGTTGCTTGGCAGTTTTTTGATGCACTCGTCGCGAAAATCACGCGACATGAGCAATTTGATAATTTCGGGATATCGCCAGAAACATCCGCCGTTGGGATGGTCGGTCGAGAGGAATACCTGCCAGGGACTTTGAATCAACAGCAGCAGTTCCAGACCACACGCCCATTGCACGGCGTTGACCAGGTTGCTCGGCCGATACGTATAGGGAACGATCCCGCAGCCGGTCTCGTTCTCGACGTCGAGGTTGCCCCATTTGCGGCCCGTGAGTTTATAAAGCAAGTGCTGCCAGGGGCCGTCGGCGGTGATCGTCACCGTATCACCGAAGATCACTGCCCCCGCATCGGTCGTGATGTTCGGGTGCGTATTGAAGTATTCGGCGAGTTGCGCGGTTGCTGAGCAGATCGTATCCCAGTCATCGCCTCCATAGGCGTGATATTGGGAGTGCGCGATGTGCGCCCGACTGCCTTCCAGATGCTTGAGCGTATCGAGCGTGGTGCTGATGTTGCCCGGGGCACCCAGGTCATTGCAGTGCAGGTGCATCGGGTGCGGCAGGCCGAGGTCGTCGCAGATCCGCGCAAGCTGGGTCACGATCGTGCCGGGCGTGATTTTATCATAGCCCTCGATCGGCGAGGAAAGTTGCCGTGCATCGCCGCCCCATTTCCAGGCCGCGACCCCCCCGGGATTCACGGCTTTGACCCCGTAGCTCTTGGCTGCCCAGATATACCAGGCCACGACATCACGGGCGCGTTCATATTCACCGGCCTCCATCTGATCGAGCATGATCTCGTTATTGGCCATCAAGGTGAGCGTTGATTTGTCGACGATCGGTATGTCGGCCAATTCTTCATGGGTGTGCCGCGCTGAGAGCACCGGCACGGCCGCCTCGTTCACGGTGGTCCAGCCCATGCCCGCATAAAGATAACCGGTGGCAAAGGTGGTCGGGGCCATGCCACCGAGACCGCTGCGACGTGTTTTGGTGCGGATGAAGGCTTGCGTCCGCCGGTGGTCTTCGGGCGTCATCGCTCGTGCAAAGTTGATCGCACCGCCGGCCACGTGCGTGTGCACATCGACCCCACCCGGCATCACGATCATCCCGGTCGCGTCGATCGTGCGGCCGTCAACTGGGGCATCGCGAAACGTGCCGTCGGCATCGATGTTCAGATCTTTGATCTGTCCATCGATTTTGTTGGCCGGGTCATAGACTTTGCCGCCAGTGATTCGCAGCATCGGGGTATTTCCGGTGGGATTAAGGGCGGGGATCGCTCGAAAGACTTAAAGAGTAGTTTAGCTGCTCGCCCTCTTTTTCGATACGGCCTATTGCCATTGCGGCCACCTCTGCCACCTTTGCTACCTCGGCCACTTCAGACCTGTTCGGTGATCATTTGCGGCATGCTGCCTTCCGGAAGCCAGAAAGGCTTCTTGGCGATCGCTTCATTGATTTTCCGCACCACCTCCTCATCGCTCGGATAGGGCGATTTGAGTGCGGGTTTAAGCGGCATGGGAATCTCATCCATTCGGTAAGCCGTCCCCGGTGCGGCGATACCCTGCGCGGCAGTGGTGATGTGGACGCGGGCAAGCTTGCTAGTGTGCGTAATGTGGGGGTCGAGCACGATAGTCGGGATTCGCTTGAGGTGATCGATCGCCGGTTGAGGCATTGTTCCTCCGGGATCGGCGCCAATGATAAACGCGGCATCGCAATCGCCACGCACCAGCACATCGATTGTGGAGAACTCACCCGGGTTGTAACGGGGATAGCCGCGATTGAAGCTGATCCCGAACGGGAAGCCGGTTTGCCATCGCATGATCACATCGGCCCCGGTCACGTTTCCGTGGCCACGCATCGGCATGGCGACAAATTTGGTAAAGGCATTCATCTCGGCCGCAAGTGTCAGCAGTGCCGCGCTGTTCATGTGCTTGCCGCGGGTCATCGAGAGACCCATGCCAAAGAACATGCAACCGAACTTGGCCGCTTTCATCCGGGCAACCAGATCATCCAGGACTTCACGCGTTAAACCGGTTTCTTCAATTTGCGCGTCGGTGACCTGCTGCTCTTTTACCAGCGCCCGCAGGATGGTAATCAGTTCAAAATCTTTGCCAGGTCGAACCTGCAGGAAAATGTCAGCGGCCTTCACACTCTTCGTTTCCCGGATGTCGACCAACACCATCGTCCGGTCCTTACGTCCCTTGGGCAGGAACTTGCTCTTCTGCATGAGCGTGTATTTGGTGAAGTGCCGCGGATGGCATTCTGCCGGGTTGCCACCCCAATAGATAATAAAATCGGCTCGCTGTTTCACTTCACCGAGCGTGCACGTTACCTTGCCACCCAACTGAGCGGCGATCTCGGTCGGACCATGTCACAAAGAGGTGTGGCTATCGAGCAGACCGCCTAGGCTGTCCGCCAACGCCGCACACTCCTTCTGCGCTTCGCATGTCGTGTTGCTCATTCCATAGACGAGCGGCATGTCCGCCTCGTGCAGCAGTCGGGCTGCTTCTTCGATTGCCTCATCCACGGTCGCGTCTTTGCCAACGATCAGGGCGGGCGGATATTTTTTTTCGGCCGTGTGGGTCAGAAACCAGGCCGTTCCCAGCACGCAGGCCTTCTTTGCCTTGTGGATCCGCATCTCGTCATGGTGCAACTGGATGTCATCGCACACACAACCGCAAAATGTGCAGGTTGCATTATCGATGACCTGCAGGGGCGTTTCAGATTTTGTCGCGGTGGGACTCATAAGTAATAGCCAGAACAAGTCGTGGCAAGTTGTCGTCGCAATTTATTGTGCTGCGTCTTGGTCGTCTTGGTGTTGTTCATCGTCCGAACCGGACGATCCGACAGTAAACGTTCAGCCAAGGGCCCGGCCCTGGCAACTGCCACGGACCCGGCGGGGCATGAAACGGCCTTCATCGACTTCGGTCCAGGCCGGCAACTCGGGAGAATCGCCTGCGGTGGAAAAGTGCGCTTCGGTCGGATTGACTGGAGGATGACTTTGTGGATCGGATTGCGACATGATGTGTAGTTGCGTTTTCTCGAAAATGTTTTCTCGGTTTCGCGTTACGTAGACGACCTGTTTATTGATCGACCCTTGGCCCTCTATTCTAAAGGGGAACCACCTCAACTTCCCACCCCTTGGAAGTGGGCATTCCGGTTCCGCCCGTGTCCCCCCCCATCAGGAGGCAAGTGGGCGGTCCATAGGCGATGAAGATCATTCCTTTGGGCACTTTTCCAGCTTGGCACGTGAACTCAGATTCGCCAAATTCGGTTCTGACAAGTGCCCGCTGACCCTCAGTCAGGCCAATTGACTCCATATCCCCGGCTTCCATGGTCATGGTCTCGGTGAGCTGCTTGTATTCTTCAGAATCCTTGCCCACGTTGATCAGTGTTCCCTGTTTAGAACTGCGGGACGAATTCAGAATGAAACGTATGTCGCTCATCGATTCCAGGCCGGGCAAGTCGCCACCGAGATTAGGAGGGAGGGTAGGGAAGGAGCAATTATGATATGGCCGGAAACCGAGATTTTCAAGTTACCTCGCCGACTAGCATTGCAAACTGAGAGCGATCGGTGGATGAGGAGTTAAACGCCACTGAGCCACTAAACGACGCTGAAAGCCACCGAACGCCGAGGTCGAGCGGGCATCAATCAGTCGCATAGTCCAGTCGCATAGTCGAATCGTTGCATAACCTCGGCATTGGCTTCCACGATCCGCGCTCGCTGAGTGTCGGTGAGAGCCGCTTTCCACTGGCCGACCGCACCACTGCGAAAAAAGGTTTGCGTTGTCTCGGCTTTTTCCACAAACCCACTCGCTTGCTCCTGGGCCTTGAGGTTTGCGAACGATGCGCCGCGGATTGCCCCGGCGATGACGTCGTCGGTGGCGTTGATCCGCAGAAAACGCGCAAGACTACCGAATGTTTGCTCGGGCCGCTCATGCAGATCCTCATAGCGGATCACGTGCATGCTGGGGTGAGGTCGGTGGGTCCAGCTCGTTACGTTCTGTCGCCACGAACCCTGCACGCTATAGACATTGACATTGTCGCCTTCAATCAACTGACCATCACGGTTGAGAACTTCGATTGTTTCATCGATCGAGCGATCGAGGTGGTGGCTGTAAGAGACAGCCACGTCGAGGGGATTGCGCACGATGTAAATGGCTCCGGCCGTTACGGATGGTGTGATCATCGGCGTGCCGGCCGAGTCGACCAGCATGTTGTGAGTTTTCACGAAGGCCACTCCCGACGCGCTGCGCGCGATTTTCTCGTGAACCCGCGGTCGCAATTGAGCAATCTCTTCTAACGAGTGCGCTGCGAGTGGTTTATCGATAAAGGGATCAAAAAGATGGTGGTTGTTATCGACCAGACTGAAGCGATCGAGCGCATTGATGTCATAGCTTTCGTCGCTCGGGGCCAACAAATTATGCAAAAAGGCCCGCAGCCAGGTGTTGCCCGATTTGGGGTAACTCGCCAGCCAGATGATGCCACCCATACGCAATGCGCCTCCGCAGATTATTGCTAACGGCAGCGATTCTTGTCCGATAGCGTGAGGGCTGAGAAAGTAGCGGCGAAGGGACTCGAACCCCTGACACGCGGATTATGATTCCGCTGCTCTAACCAACTGAGCTACGCCGCCAAGGTCGCAAGGTGCCATCTTAGGAGTGAGGCTGACGCGCATCAAGTGGTTTTCCCATCGATGCCGAAAACCGATCTTTAAGTCGCGCTCGTCGCTACGATCAGGCTGCCTTCGAAGGCGGCAATTCAAACCAAAAATCACCACGCGTGAGCCACTCATGGCGTGCAAACACGCGTCGATAGCCCTGCAGCTCTAGCAGCGAGGAAATTTTTTCTTTGGTTTCCTGAACGTGATTGTGCTCAACGGTGATCAATCTCGGCTTGACCGTATTTTCCCAATCGACCTGGCTGAGTATCTGATATTCGCAGCCTTCCACATCCAAGGAAAAATAATCGAGTTCTGAGAACGACGAGAGAATTTCATTGATGCTCATCGTAGAGACCATAACCGGACGCTCTCGCGCCATCGAGCGTGCCCGCGCATCGGCATGCAGATCATCAGCCTGGTAACCGACGATGCCCGAAAGTTGTCCTGCGGTGGCGAAAGCCACCTGCTGCTGCCCTGCGTCCGGTGCGATGGCCACGTTGAAAAGCCTATCGCCCGATGCCCGATTGAGTTGCAAATATCGAAACTGTTCCGGGTCAGGTTCCACCAATACACCTTTCCAATCGAAACGGTTGTGCAGCATTAGCGTGTTAGAGCCGGCAACGCCATCGGCGCCGCCAATTTCGAGGTATGATCCCGCAGTCTTTTTCTTTGACTTAAAAAGCACAAAGATGTCCTGGCTCCATTGCGAACAACTTTCTCGGTAATTTTCCGCATAGAATTGAATAAACTCGTCGAGTTCAGAATCTATTTCCTCGTGCTCTTGGGTTTCATGTCTCGCAATATAATTCGCAAAAACCTCCGAAGTGGCTGAGAGCCCCATCTGCGCCGCTTTCAAATTCACCAGCGGGCGGTACTTGAATACCTTCATGCCCCATTTTGCCCGCAGATATTTCCACGTCCGTCGAATCTTGCGTAAATGATTTTGCATTTACCGTCATTCCTCGCGATTTCGCTGACTTGCGTTTGAGGGCTGCGGGGCCAACCGTTGACTGCATGGCGATTCTAACCCCAAGTGACATGCTCGACCAATAATGATTTCTCCGGCAATGAGCCGCATTTCACCCGATTACAACAGCAAAAGAGCGAAAGCGCGGTGCCGTTTGGTTCTGTGTATCGTGCCATCCGATCGCAGTATTGCGAACCGTTGGTTCCATCCTCAATGATCGTTCAGCAGATTCGACTTCACCGCTTCGAGGCCACTGACCGCGTGGGCCTAGCGGCCACGACTTGTTGTACGGCATGGAATTAAACCGCGTGGGCGATTGGCGGCTAATCGATGTCCATCGCGACCTTGCCGTGCTGACCGATTGCCTCGACAAACGCCCCATTGTTTAGCCACAGCTTGGCGTCCTGATCGCCGAGCAGATAGCAGTCGAGAAACGCGGTCGTGCTCTGTAGAATCAGTCCATGGAAAACCGGGTCTTTCTTCGGATCCGCTTTGCGAAGCAGACGCATGGCATTCGTCTCCCCCGAGAACGTCATGTGGTCGGCACCATCGAAATTGATCTGGTATTTGGGTGCTCCCTTCTTCGCAGGGCCTGGCACGTGCCGGTAAGGGATCAGTCGCTGTTCAGCGGTGATATTGTTGATGCGGCTCTTGTCGAGTGTCCCGGTCATGAACAGGACTGGGATTACAATCGGGCTGTAGGTCGCTTCGTACTGGCGAGCCCACTTCTTGACGGGCGGAGAGAGTGGGATCGTGCACCGGATGCGGGGGTCGCCGTACTGTTTGCCGCCGACGGGCATTCCCGCAGCCACCATTGCGCTCCACGCGCCAAATGAATGGCCAGCAACGCCGACACGACCAAGGTCCAACTTCCCACAGAGTTTTGATTGCTTGTCAGTGTTCAGTTCGTTAAGCGTCTGAAGCAGAAACGGCATATCCCGCGCCCGGTCGATCGCGACTTCGGGATCCATCGCTGCCTGTCGCAAGGCCTTAAGACGGTCGCGTGTCGGCAGGTCACGCCATACCGCGTCATCACTGCCGTGGTGTTGCAGGTGGACGCAGATGTAACCGTGCGATGCCCAGTGGTTTCCGAGGTAGCTTAGGCTGTCGCGGGTCCCGCCCAGACCGTGAGAGACAAGAACGACAGGCAGTGCGCCCTCTACTTTAAGGGGCCGATAGACTCTGACCGGGACACGGCGGTCACGTTCAGCATCCGTGGGATTCAACAGAAATGTGTCGACTTCGTAAGGGCCGGGGTCTGATTTGTAAGACTCTGCGACCGCGGGCTTTGCTGTGAACAGCAGCAGCACCAAGGCCAGCCAGCCAGTAACAGTAAACGGCAGACGCATCAACGGTTTATTGTCGTAAAACGGATCAGCGACCTCCCGATTAACTAGGCATTGCACAGCAAGAGACAAGGATAAAAAACGGACGACTTGCATGGCGTATCAGGCGTACTCTGGCGGACAGCGTGTTCGAAAGAGCGCACGTGCGCTGCTTGGTCGCTGCCCTGGAATATGCCAATCTTCCGCATTGTCCCCGTTTTCCCCGCCGCGCGACAAGAGAATCGATGTGCGAAATTTTCGCTTTTTTTACCCGCTGCTGCCCGCTCGACCGATAGACTCATCTACACTGCACACTCCGCTGCAAACACCGTGCCCCGTCCTTGGTCCCGAAAGCCCTGCCGTTGAGCGACGAAGCCCCCGAATTGCAAATCGTGCTGCTGATAGCCACCGCCGCCGGCCTTTTTCTGGGCGGACTCTGCGCCGCGGTCATCGGAAGCATCAAACTGCCGATGGCACGTCGACTGAGTATGGACGAAGGCCGCGTCGGCATATTGGTTGCCTCCTTCAGCATCACCTTCCTGCCGGTGGTGATTCTCAGCGGCTGGATGATCGACGCGTTCGGCGCGGGTCTGGTGCTGCTCGTTTCCCTGCTCGGTGCGGCCATCGGCCTGGTCCTGATGGCACTGGCCGGCCAGTTCATGCAGGCCATTTGCGCCGCCATCTTTTTGAGCGTCGCCTGGAGCACGCTGATCAATGTGGTGCACGTGATGATTCCACTCGCATTCCCCGGGTCGATCGTCACCGGCACCAACGTGGCCGATGTGTTCTTCTCGCTCGGCGCCCTGACCACGCCCCTGCTGGCCGCGCAGATGGTTCGCGGCGAAACCTATCGCGGGCTCTTGTTTCTCATTGCCGCTGTGGCGGCTGGGGCTGGGGCCTTTTGTCTGCTGCTGCCCGCTGCGCCGCTGGTCCCGAAGGTCGAAGCAGCCGGTGAGGGGATTTCGTTTCTGCAGCAACCCCGCATCTGGCTCTGCGGCATTGCCCTCTGTCTGTTCGGTCCCATCGAGACGACCTTTGCCACCTGGACCAGTTCCTACCTGGTCGAAAAAGGGTTTCCCGATCGCTTCGGCACGCGGATGATCTCGGGCTTCTGGGGCGCAAGCATGATCAGCCGTCTGGTGGTCGCCTTTCTGCTGCCGCTCTTATGGTTCAGCATGCAGGAAACCTGGATCGTGCTGGTGCTCGCGGTCGTCGCCACACTGGTGACGCTGCTGATCGTGATCTCTCCCTCTCGGCGGGCCGCACCCTGGCTGGTCGTCGCCGCCGGACTCGCCTGCGGCCCGCTGTTTCCCACCGTGCTGGCCATCCTGTTTCTCGGGTTCGATCCCTCGATGCATGGCCGGGCCCTGGGCACCACGCTGGCGATCGGAAATCTGGGCTACACGCTCACGCCACTCGTTGTCGGGCTGGTCGCCCGCAAGACGAGTGTGCAGCGGAGCTTCATCGTGCTCACTCTCTCGGGCATCGGTCTGATTGGCGTGTCGGTCGCGCTGATGCTGCACGTGTCGCTTGCTGAACCGCTACTGCCCGGCCATTGAACTCATCGATCGCAAACGTCCGACCCCTTCGACTAAAATCTTGATCGTCTGCTCGATTTCGGCCGCGGTCGTAAAACGACCCAGGCCGAATCGCAGGCTGCTGCGGACCGCATCATCGGTGAGTCCGAGTGATTTGAGCACGTGGCTCGGGGCCGGTTCGGCGGCAGTACAGGCGCTTCCGGCGCTCAGCGCCACCCGGCCACCGGTGCTGAGCATCAGCGACTCACCATCCACGTATTGAAACTGCACGTTCAAATTGCCCGCCAGCCGTAGGCCCGTATCAGCCAGCGGCGGGCCGTTGAGCAGCACGCCGTCGAGCTCCGCCTGCAATCCTTCCAACAATCGGTTGCGAAGGGCGGCGAGTCGCTCGGTCTCTGCCGGCTGCTCCTCGATCGTCAACTGCAATGCCCGGGCCAGCCCCACGATGGCCGGCACATTGAGCGTGCCGCTGCGCAGACCGCCCTGATGCCCGCCGCCGAAGAGCTGCGCTGCGATCGGGGCTTTGCCCCGCTGCCGCCGGGCCATCAGCACACCGATGCCCCGCGGCCCATAGACTTTGTGCCCTGAAAAACTCAACAGATCGACGCCCAGCTTTGTGATATCGAGCGGCAGTTTGCCGACCGCCTGCGCCGCGTCGGTGTGCAGCAGCACGCCCCGATTGCGGCAGAGGGCGGCGATTTGCTCAAGCGGCTGAATCACCCCGATCTCGTTGTTGGCCAGCATCACCGACACGAGCACCGTATCGTCGCGCAGCGCCGACTCAACCGCCGCCGGATCGATGCAGCCTGCATCGGGTGCGCCGTTTTCAGCGACCGGCAGCCGCGTGACCTGCCAGCCGCGCTTTTCCAGTTCCGCGAGCGGATCGAGCACCGCGCGGTGCTCGGTCGATACGCTCACCATGTGGCCTGCCTCGTTTTTGTTTCGTCGCGTGTAAAAGGCGGCCGCGCCGAGCAGGGCCAGGTTGTTGCTCTCGGTCGCACCGCTTGTGAAGATGATCTCTTTCGGTTGCCCGCCGAGCAGATCGGCAATCGTGGCGGTGGCGGCTTCAACCGCCGTGGCCGCTTCGGTGCCGAAGGGATGCGTGACGCTGCCCGCATTGCCGTAGCACTCGGACAGATAGGGCAGCATGGTCTCAATCACGCGGGGATCGACCCGCGTGGTCGATTGGTTGTCGAGGTAAATCCGCTCGTCCACGTTTTCCCCCGCTGTTGCCCGCCGTTAAGTGCCGTGCTGTGCGAACAGGGCCCGCACGCCGATTTGCGACCACGTTTCAAAGGCGTCCAGGTCGGCCACGATCTCCGAGACCGGCAGAAAGCCCGCATCGCAGATTTCCGCTTCCCGGGCAGCCACCTGCGGCGCCTCAAGATCAAACAGGTGCACCACGCCCAAGTGAACCTGACCGACCGGCGTGGCATCGTCGTTGATCAACCCGACGCATGCTTCCGTATAGGGACTGTCGATCACGATTTCTTCGGCCAACTCACGCTGCATGCCCTCGCGATACGGGTCGCGGTTCTCACCGGCGTCGGTGTGTGCAATGTGCCCGCCGATGCCGACGCTCTTTTTGGCGTGCAGCCGCGCTTCGCCCTGTCCACTGCCACGCGTGTATTGAAACAGATGTGCGGTGCCTTCCGCGTCTGTATAGCGAAACAGGCAATAGGGAATCAGCTGTTTGAACGAAGGGTCTTCTTCAACCGCATCCCGCGAGCGATAGGAGGTGTGTTCTGCCAGGAGCAACTGTTCGAGCAATTCGGGCTTGGCCGAAAAGCCCTGGAAGTGGCCCAGCGCATGAAATCGCTCGGTCGGCACCACGAGCACCTGTTCGGTTTGTACTTCACTCACGATCGCATCCTCCTGAAAGTGACATTCGGTGGCAGAGCGTGCAGTATACCGCCCCGCACGCAGCTCCGGCAGGTCGTGGTTCCACCGGACAAGACAACAGGACAAAAAGGCTCAGAGAATCAGCATCGCGTCGCCATAACTATAAAAGCGATATTCCTCCTCGACCGCCAGCGCGTATGCGCGGCGGATCAGCGCATCACCCCCGAACGTGCGGACCAGCACCAGCAGCGTCGAGCGTGGCAGGTGAAAATTAGTCAACAAGGCGTCGACCGCATGGAACGTGAAGGGCGGGTGAATGAACAGGTCGGTCGGGCCCTCAAACGCCGCAAGCGAACCGGTGCGTGCGGCGGTCTCGAGCACCCGCATCGACGTGGTGCCGACGGCCACAACGCGGCCGCCGGATGTGCGTACACGGGTGAGGGCAGCGGCGGTGTCTGCGGCAAGGTGCGCCCACTCGCTGTGCATGGGATGCTCGCTCAACGAATCACTTGCGATTGGCTTGAAGGTGCCGGTGCCGACGTGCAGCGTGAGCTGGTAGCGATCGATCTTTGCCTCGGCCAGTTGCGCAAGCAGCGCATCGGTGAAATGCAGGCCTGCGGTGGGCGCGGCCACCGAACCGGGATGCTCGGCATACACGGTC
>JAYYJN010000117.1:0-10377 GCA_036146215.1 Planctomycetota bacterium | reverse complement strand
GGCAGAGAGAAGCAAGCACACAGCACCAATGGCAAAGAGAATGCCTTGCGCGCGTGTCCAGCGACGCAGAGAGTGTGCTCTTGTCCGCTCTGCCGCATCAGCATCGGGAAGTTGGGCAATTTCCCGCAGTGTGGGAACCTGAATTGGTTTCCCGCAAGCACAATTTAAGGTGCTTCCCGCCTGGGTGGAATCGATATTAAGGGTCTGCCCGCACGACGTGCAAAGCAGTTTTTTTTTGTGTCCCATCGGCCGTTTGTTTCCTTAGTGGTGTAGTTTTCGCTTCGGGGAGGCTGTGGCAAGATTGAGCATCACTCTCTAATCTCGCAGGTTTCTGCCGATCAGCAACTGGCCAACCACCACTCATGGCGGTAAGGCAGAGTGTAGCAACCCCTGTGCCAAAAAACAGATGAAATCAGGCTTATTTGCAGGAGTTATCAGTCTGGAAAGAGTTTGCTGAAAGACTGGACCCGACCAGTTAACTGGCTTAGAATGAGGGTGTGGTTGAGAACAGCAAGAATTGGCTTCGTACGGTTTGGGTGACTTGGGTGAACAAATGCGAGGCCTCCCGCCCCTTGAGCAGGTAGATTCCAAATCTGTAGCAAAATAGTCCCTCGGAGACGGGGCATAGGTTTCGCGAGACTGAAATTTCAACCAGGTGGCCTAGCCACCTTGAGCGTAATCTTTTAACAAATCATTGAACCGAGCTTACAACGTTCCAAACAGTGTTAAAATTAGGAGCACACGCTTCTGCCCGGAAGTGGTGTGAGATCAGCAGAAATGCGAAGCGAGTGAATTGCGTGTGAGGGCGTCAGGGCCAGACGTGGTAGACGCAAAACAGGGGTCGCCACGGTAAACCATTGAAAAATATTAGCGAATCTCACGCTGCACTACCTGTCACACCCTGGAAGTGACGGGGTGACTGGAAGGATGGACCCGCCTTTCATGCAAAGCAGAAATAGACTCCGAGTGAGTTGGGAGAGTAGACGGTGTACGACACACTCATCGATGAATTAAGACAGGATGCCGGGGGAAACCCCGAAGAGACGATCTCGTTGGCGGAGAAAGCAGTAGAAACAGTTGTGAGTGGGGATGACGAAGCAGAGGCTGATGCTTCCGCCGCTGTTCAGCAGGCGGCGGCGGGTGGAAGTCCGATAGATGGCGATGAGGAACAAGAAAACGACTCGTCTGTTGCTACTGCAGATGAAGTGGAGTCGTGGTCTGATGACCCCGTTCGCATGTATCTCACTCAGATGGGTGAGATACCGCTGCTCACCCGCCAAGAAGAGATTGAGCTAGCCAAGCGGATTGAGACAACTCGAGCCGACTTTCGTCGCACACTTCTAGAGTGTGACTATGTGATTCAGGTTGCCTATAGCGTTCTCAAGCGTGTCCATCACGGTGAACTTCCTTTTGATCGCACGGTACAGGTTTCTGTCACCGATCGCTTAGAGAAAGATCAAATTCTTGGTCGGCTGCCTCATAACATCGCCTCGCTTGATGTGCTTTTAAAACAGAACCGTAGAGACTATCGGTTGTCACTCAGTAAGCGGGCCAAAGCCAGTGCTCGTCGCAGTGCCTGGAAGCGTTTAGGCCGTCGTCGTCGTCGTGCTGTACGCCTAGTCGAGGAACTCGGTTTGAGGACCCAGCGGATCGAGTCAATGATCGATACGCTGGCCGAATTTAGCCGAAGAGTCGACGAACTGAGTCAACAGGTCAAGGCAGAAAAGAAGTCGAAACGTGTTTGCCCCGAAATAGAAAAGGCAAAGTCCGAGATCCGTCACATTCTCTGGGCAACTCAAGAAACCCCTCAGAGTTTGCGGAATCGTGTACGGCGTCTGAGAACGGTCTATGCGAAATATCAGAAGGCCAAACGGGGTCTTTCGGAGGGAAACCTGCGATTGGTGGTATCGATTGCCAAAAAGTACCGCAATCGGGGACTCAGTTTTCTCGATCTCATCCAGGAAGGCAACGCAGGGTTGATGCGGGCGGTCGATAAGTTCGAATATCGACGCGGCTTTAAATTCTGCACTTATGCCACATGGTGGATTCGTCAGGCCATTACACGGGCGGTTGCTGATCAGAGTCGGACGATTCGTATTCCGGTTCATATGGTGGAGACGATGTCGCGCGTTCGCAACGTGGCACGTCAATTGCTGCAGGAGTTAGGTCGCGAGCCAACGATTGAAGAAACAGCTCGAAAGGCGGGAACTGCAATCGATGAAACGCGTCGTGTGTTGGCAATGAGTCGATATCCGATCAGCCTTGACCGACCGGTTGGCAATAGTGAAGACAGTCAATTTGGCGATCTACTTCCGGATGCCGCTGCCGATTCGCCGGCAAGTGGTGCTTCTCAGGAAATGCTTCGAGGCCGTATTTCAAAGGTTTTGAAAACGCTCAGTTATCGAGAAAGAGAAATTATTAAGCTCCGATATGGCTTGGGTGACGGATACAGTTACACCCTCGAAGAAGTGGGCCACATATTTAAAGTGACTCGCGAGCGTATTCGACAAATCGAAGCCAAGGCCGTGCGGAAGCTACAACAGCCAAGCCGCAGTCAGGAACTACGTGGCTTCGTGGATGCACCCTGACATCGCGTGCATTCTTGGTGCGGTCAACTTTTCCGAGAGCCCGGGTTTTCCCGGGCTCTTTTTTTGTTTTTGTGCAGACTCCTTTTGACGCGTCAGAGTTTCGTTCACTTTTTTGTTCGTTTCGCCTGAATCACCTCCTTTACCACGCAAGCTTCAGTTGTTATCCTGCCCCCAACGGACGTTGGTGACCGATGGACTAGCTTGTCCCTCGGGTAAAAGGGAACTCCGGTGTGAATCCGGGACGGCCCCGCCGCTGTGACCGGGCGACAAGAAGGCGTTCTTCTTTCGGCCATTGCGATTCTCAAAGAGAGAAGCGTGAGAAGGCCTATCGCTTTCGTGCTCGGGAGTCAGAAGACCTGCCAGCGTGAGGCGTCAGGGAGACTGCGAGGGACAGACTTTCCTGCATTGGATCCATAAACCCGAAAACTTTCGTGCGCGATTGGTTCTTGCTGCGCTGGATGCGCTTGCGGTACTCGGCCGGGCAAGTTTTGTCGATAGCGGTCGATAGCTGCTTGCCGGGCGGATGCCGGTCGCGGTTCTAGTCGATCTTGGCGAAGACGAGAGGAAAGGCGTCTGGAGTGAAAATCGGTCAACGATTTAACAATGCCGCGCGGTTTCCGATTTCCGGTTACCGACGAGGTTTCACGCTCGTGGAACTATTGATCGTGATCGCTACCATCGGTGTGTTGATCGCGCTCCTATTGCCTGCGATGTCGGGTGTTCTTGAGGCGGCGCGTCGAATGGCGTGTGCAAGTCATCTGCATCAGGTCGGTTTGGCATTGCAGGGACACATGACGCAGCATCAAGCGTTCCCAACCGGGTGTGATGACTGCGCGTGGTGGGATGCAGATCGAAAGCAGCACTCCTGGGTTACCGCGATTCTCGCACGCTTGGACCGACCAGAATTGGCGGCGACGTGGAATTCGGATCATGCGTACCACAGCGAAGAAAATCGTGCGGTGGCTAGTGAAGTTCTTCCTTTCTTACTCTGCCCTTCAACCAAAATTACCGAGCGTACGGGTTTTACCACAGGGGATAAGAACGGAAATGGCTTGTGGGACTCCGGCGACGATCTAGGTTATACCGACTATGGCGGTATCTATGGCATCGAGGGGCCGCCCTATCAGGCTCCTTGGGGCGCAGCGCATTTCGTTGCGGATCATGCGATCGGAGTGATGGTCCATGAAATACCAACCCGCGTCAAATTCATTTCCGATGGTCTATCACAAACTGCATTGATCGGAGAGTGTACCGGTCGCGGTGGTGGCTTGAGGGAGGAATCCGAGTGGTCCAATGGGCAGAATGTCTTCGCAAAACATTATCAGGCGCCGATCAATACTAGTCAAAATAATGAACTCTGGAGCGACCATCCTGGCGGGGTCCAGCTTCTATTTTGCGATGGCCATGTTCTATTTGTGTCTGAGGAAGTGGATCAAGAGGTCGTTAACGCGGCTCTCACACGGGCCGGCAAAGATCGGGCAACGTTTGAGTGAAATCCCCAAGAAATAATTTTGTCAAAGGAAAGAACTAATGCGAAATGGGAGCACAATGAAATTTTGGTCAATTTTAATGGGATGCACTGCCCTACTGATCGCGTCGAGTTTTCAGCCGCTTTGCGCGGAAATTATTCCTGATGTGATTTTGTCCGAGGGCTATCTTGAAATCGAATATTCCACCGGTGCAGGTGAAAGTGTCAGTTATCACGTGATCGACTTTGAGACAACCGGTGGAGAAAGTTTCGCGTTTGCCTATTACTTTGACGGTCCAACCATTTCAGCCCATGATGCCCTGGTGGCAATTGCGTCAGCGGGCGCCCTGTCGTACGACTTCACCGTCTACGATTTTGGAGGCGGACCGCTCCCATTTGCTGATAATTTCAGCTACCTAGGTGATAGCGGAAACGTGAGTACCTATTGGTCTTATTCGCTCGGTACCTATGCAGGACTTGGCTCCGACGTGGCTTGGGTCGGCGCATCGACCGGGGCGGGAGAGCAGTTTCTCACCGACGGAGCATGGCATGGTTGGTACAACGGTTTCAATGGCTGGGACGCTATGGCACCTCGTGTACCGGCGTACGGTGGTGCTGGCGTTATCCCCGAACCTGCCACCATTGGGCTGTGCGCTTGGATGATTTTGCTCATGTGCATCCGGCAGAGGAAAGATCCTTTTGTGAGGAATTAACGATGAGCGATTCTTTGGGGGCCAGTTCTCGTACCGCCACGCACACCGTAAATGCTCGCACCTGGGATGCGTATGCTCGTAATGCGCGACGGTTTGCCCGGCCGGTGACCGATAAGGAGTTCATGCGGCGAGTAAAAGCTGTTACGAATGATCCGTTCCTGAAGGGTAGCCTCAAGCACCGCCAGGTCCTCTGCCTCGGCAGTGGCGGTGGGATGCAAAGTGCGCTATATGCTGCCGCAGGTGCTCAGGTGACGGTGGTCGATATTAGCGCAGAAATGCTTGCACTCGATCGTGAAGTGGCAGCCGAACGTGATTTGATGGTGACCACCGTGGAAGCCTCGATCGATTGTCTTGAAGTGCTGGCTTCCGCGCGTTTTGAAACGGTCATTCAGCCGGTCTGCACTTGTTACGTGCCGGATGTGGAGGCCGTATATCGCGAGGTAGCTCGAGTGACTGCCCCTGGTGGCTTGTATGTCAGTCAGCATAAGCAACCGGTGAGCTTGCAAGCATCGGTCAAGCCGGGCAATCTGGGCTATTTCCTGGAGACCCCTTATTATCAGGCCGGTCCACTGCCGAACGTCTCCGGTAGCCCGCATCGCGAGGAGGGAACGCTGGAGTTTCTGCATCGTTGGGAACCACTTCTCGGTGGGCTATGTCGCAGCGGATTCTCTATCGAGGATTTAAATGAACCGATCCACGGGGATTCGGGTGCAGATGCGGGAAGCTTTGCACATCGTAGTTTTTTTGTTCCCCCTTATATTCGCATCAAGGCTCGTCGTCAGGATGTGATGGCTTAACCAATCGATCATCCTTGGTCTGTATGTGTCCCTATCGGTCCGCAGTTGCCCGTTTTCCAAGCCACGATATACTGAAATGGCCGTGACCTTGTCGGCCATCGCGATACCCTGAAAGTTCTGCCGAATCGTTGTCCAGTCCCCTTCAAGAGATCATGTGCTGTCTGGGGCCTTCGCTGGCCGGTAATCCGACTCAGTACGTGATGGAGAAATGCTTCGATCAGGCAAATTGGGACAGTCGTTTTCTCAGTCTGAAAGTAGCGACAGAAGATTTGTCCAGTGCCATTGATGGGATGCGGGCGCTCAATTTCTGTGGAGCTGTGATTGCCGGACCGTATCAAACCGAAGTGGTTCCTTATATCGAGGATATAAGTCCCGACGCCGATAAAATCGGTGCGGTCAATTGCCTTTATCGCACAACAGCCGGAGATTGGTCCGGTGCAAACACAGTGGGTAGTGGTTTTCTCAATGCTCTTAATAACGTTTTCGATCCGAGCGGCTGTAACGTCCTTTTAATGCACACCGGCTCCACGGCACGCGCGATCGCCCTGGCACTTGGGCAAGCGTCGGTCAATAAAATTACGATCGCAGGCCACGAGCAAGATTCTGGCAGCAAATTAGTAGACTTTCTTAAGGAAGCTTGTGAGTCGAGCATTGAGTTTGTGGAGTGGGAGGGAGCATTGGCCGTAGAGCAAGACGTTCGGTTAGTAATACACGCCAGCGAACCGGGTGCGGTCGATCCCTCTGAAGAGGTCGCTTTAATGACCGAAACGTTGGATTCCGATATGCTGCTGGCTGATACCTGCCTCGGGTCCCCTACCACGGCCTTCCTGCGTTCGGGCCTAACCCACGGATGTCGCGTTCTACAAGGTCAACAGTTATTGGTATCTCAATGGGTTGAATGCGTGCGTCTGTGGAAAGGAACCGAACCGGATGGTGATGTAATGCGCGAGGCATTGGAAGAGTATCTGGGACTTTAACCGCATGAGCGGCCCCTTCAATGCGAAAGCTCTGCAAGAATATGTATAAAATGGTTTTGCGGTGCCCGACAAGCGACTCGAAACACGCCCTGCTGATGGTCTTTTTGTCTGCGGTACTGGTACGGATGTTGGTAAAACCTATGTCAGTTGTGAAATTTCAAAAAAACTCGTCACTGAAAATATCTCTGTCGGCGTGTATAAGCCGGTTGCCAGTGGTGCCATGGTGGAAAATGGGCAACTTGTTTCGACCGATGCTGTCGCACTACAACGTTCCGCCGAATGCGACGATTTATCATTGGTTTGCCCTCAAGTATTTGAGGCTCCGCTCGCACCGTCGGTCGCGGCTTCATTGGAATCGCGGGTGGTCGATCAGCAATTATTGCGCACTGGACTAGCTCGCTGGGCAACACGATGTGATTTTGTCGTGGTTGAGGGCGTTGGTGGTTTATTGTCGCCCTTGAGCGATGATACCACCACAATCACGCTAGCTCGAGAATTTGGTTACCCCATTGTTCTCGTTGCTGCTGATCGATTGGGTGTGATTAACGATGTACTCAGTGCGGTTTGTGTTTGCGCCACCTATGCCCCTGAAATTCCCTTGGCCGGTATCGTGCTTAATCAATTGAACCCGAGGCCCGACGTCAGTTGCGCATCGAACGCGGAACAAATTTCGCAGCGAACTCGGGTTCCCGTTTTGGCCCAAATCGCATGGCAGTGCCCTGCTCCGCTGCAATCGATTGATTGGCAGGCGGTTGCCGCCCGCAGTTGATGAGGCCTTCCGTGTGGAGAGAGACAGCGCAGCAGAAGTTACTGTATCGCTGCCGCTGTCGGATCGGTCTGCTGTTCGATTTGCTGATTTGCACTTTGGAGTGAGAGTCGCATGGTGACGCCCCATTTACCTTGCGCGTCCGCCTCGATAAGCCAATGTGGCATCACGACGACCGATTGATGAACGGCCTCAAATCCCCCCTCGGATTGACTTACGGTTGCGATCGGAAAAGTCCAAAAATTTGTGGGACGATTGCAAGAAAGTCCGACATCCAGTCCGAGCCAGCCATCTACCAACCCGACACCAGTGGTCTCTCTCAAGTCTAGTTGACGTCCCAATTCACCGAGCGGTTGCTGAGAAACGTCATAAAAATATCGATCGTCGGCGCCGGCAGGCATTCCGGCAAAATTCCACTCCACGGCAAAATGAAACGCCCGACTGGGAGGCAGGTTTTCTAAGAGATATTCGACCAACAATGCATTCTCTCCGGCGGCCAGCGTGATTTTCTTGGTGATGCTCAGCGGGACACCCTCGACTGATCCCTTGCGTGTAAGATTCAAATGAACTCGGCCAGATTCATTCGCGTCGACTGCTGCCTGATATTCACCGAGTAAAAAATCGCCGCATTCTTCCGCCGTGCCCGCCCTCACTTGTTCAACATTGGTCTCCACCGGATAAAAGTGGTCGACCAAGCTTTTACGAGCGTAGGCATCATACTGCAGCATTTGGTCCAGGCCCTCCTGCTTAAACACAACGCGGTCGTGGATACTGGCAACGTGGTCGTCGTCGCGGCTCGGTCCGGAAAGCACCTTTTGATGATACGCCTCGGGCCGACGGGACAAGGTTGCCAAAAGATTGTGAGCAATACTTCGCACATCGAGTTCGTATAATCTTCCGCCGGACGAAGGTTCGAGGAATAAACTCAACTGATCATTGCTCAATTGAATTTCATCTCGACCATCAAAATTAAGGTCATTTTGATTCGCATGGCACCAGGGTCCACTGCCCTGCCCAAGTAATTCTTGGATTCGATTGTCAGCGCGAATTAGATGCTCGAATACAGCGTTGCGAAGATGAGGCAGATAAATTCCGCCAAACGCACCATGCCAATAGCTGCAATTACATTGTGCCTGATAGAGTTCATCTCGTGCTTCTTCCAGCTTCTCCCCCGGATTTTCGCCTGAAGGTGATTTTTCAATCGCGGCAATTTGATCGCTGATTTGCATCATGCGGGCGTACATTTCATTAGATTCAGGATAGCGCGTCTTGAAATTCCGCCAGAAACCGCCGCGCACAAACGAGGATACCCGCTGCCATTGAGAGGATTCCTCCAGCATATGCTGGACTTCATGGCTCTCGATTTGCCGATCGACGGGCATGGCCCACTCGGTCATTTCCCGGTAGCTGCCTTCCGGTAGGTAGACCTTCCCGAGAGGCCTTACTTGCGCCATCGCAGCAGCGGGAGTGGTGGTAGAAATCCAGTCTTTGTTGGCACTCAATAGATCGAAAAAGTGCCGTAACCATCCGTTTTGATAGACATGCTGTTTGGTGTCGGGCCAAGTGCCGAATTTTTCACCATCGTCCCCAAATGCGACGAAGGCGCCAGGATGCTTTTCGGAAATGCGTCCGAGGTAAGCAATGGTCTCTTCTGGAGGTTGGAAGGGGATCATGTACCGCAGCGGTTCGCTGCCGGGAATCACATCCAGAGTACGGCCATCATCCTCAGTCAGATAATACCCAGCCAACTCATCTTCTGCGAGTCCGGCATTCTTGAAGTGATAGTCGTCAAGTAACGTATACTGCACACCCGCATCCACAAGGTCACGGGCCATGGATTGTTCCCAAACCCGTTCTGGAATCCACATGCCGCGTATATCGCCGCCTAACCTTCTCGCCAACCAATCACGGAATCGCTTGATTTGTCCAATTCGATCCCGAGAAGGAATCATGGCAAGAATCGGTTCGTAGAACGCTCCGCCAATGATTTCGAGGCGGCCATACTGCACCAGTTGCCGGAGGCGATCAAGGTAATCGGGATGGTGTCGATCGAGCCATTGGCAAAGAGGGCCGCTGGTGTGCAACGCGATTCGCAGGTGCTCATAAGGTTCGAAGACCTCCAGGAACGGAAGATAACTGTCTTGATACGCCTGTTCAAACACATGGTCAAAATTGCCAATCGGTTGATGGTTATGCAAGATCAGCGAAAAGTGAACACGAGGTGCCATAGGTAAACTACTCTTTTTTCCTGGGTGTGGTTGTTTTGCCCGTAGGACGGGTTCGTTTTTTTATCTTTGGGTCACTAGGTTAACTGGCAAGCAAGGGTATCGCACGAGATGGGATTTGCGCCACAGGAACGCCGCGACGCAGCGACAGTGCGATTCTCTCCGGAGCAATCGGATTGATATAGCAACCGGATCCCCACTCAAATCCCGCTTGCGTAGTTACCCGAGGAAGAATCACCATCCGCCAATGATAATGATCGACGAAGTCGCCCTCCAAGGGGGCAGAATGAATCATCGAGTTGTAAGCGGGCACCTGGAGCGCCACGTCGAGGCGACGCAATACCTGATCCAGGATTTCTGCCAATAACCGACAATCATCCGGGGTAACATCTAAAAAATCGGCCTGGTGATGTTTTGGTACGATCCAGGTTTCCCCTGGTTGCCGTCCCGCATAGGCGCAAAACGCGGTGAAGGCGTCATTCTCTGCCACGAGTCGATGGCCGAGACGCTTTTCGGCTGACTGCATTTCACAAAGCAAGCATTCGTTTGCCTTTTCACGATGCTCCGACATTGCTTTCAATTCACGAGACAGCACGGGCGGGACCATTGGCAATGCAATGAGTTGACTGTGCGTATGCTCCATCGTCGCTCCGGCAGCAGGACCTACGTTCTTGAATACTTGAACCGAGCGGAATTCAGAAAGGTTTCGAATTTGGGCCCAGCGGTGTGCGGTCGCCTGCAAGACCGAGGCCAATTGCGCAACTCCTAGTTCAGTTGTTCGCGTACAGTGTTTTGGGCTCTCGATAATCACCTCATGAAGTCCCTCACCGGCGATCGATGGAA
>JAYYJN010000116.1:0-2990 GCA_036146215.1 Planctomycetota bacterium | reverse complement strand
TATTTTATGTCTCTTCCGCATGTGGACTCGTCATTCGAAGCGGATCAAGCGCTTGCTTGAGTTCTGCTTCGGGCAGTACTTCCTGCTCTGTACAGAGTTCTCGGATTGTTTTTCCGCTCGAAAAAGCTTCCTTTGCCAGAGCCGCTGCTCGTTCATAACCCACATAGGGGTTTAGGCTCGTCACCATGGAGAGGCTTTTTTCAACAGACCCTTCGCAAGCTTCGACATTGGCTTCCATTTCCGCGGCGCAGAATTCCACAAAGGCATTGGAGACGCGTCCCAGGAGTGTGATGCTTTCGAGTGTCGTTTGGCCCATCAGTGGCATCATGATATTTAATTGAAAATTGCCCCCCGTGGCGCCGCTCATCGCGACCGTTTGATCATTCCCCATGACGCGGGCTGCGACCTGCATTGCACTTTCACACATTACCGGATTCACTTTACCCGGCATAATCGAACTGCCCGGTTGACGACTCGGCAGGCGGAGTTCGTTAAAACCACATCGTGGTCCCGATCCGAGCCAACGTATGTTGTTAGTCACGTTGAAAATAGTCGTGGCAATGACGCGGAGTTGGCCATGGCATTCTACTAATCCATCTCTTTGGGCATTTGCCTCGAAGTGATTTTCGGCCTCTACAAATGGAAGATTGGTCTTTTCCGCCAAGACTGCGGACACACGGTTTCCGAATTCTGGGTGGGTGTTGATTCCGGTGCCGACAGCAGTCCCGCCAACAGGAAGCTCACAAACGGCGGTGATTGCTCGCTTCGCCCGCTCGATCGATGCTTTGAGTTGATGTGCAAGCCCACTCATTTCCTGCCCCAGGCGTATAGGCGTGCCATCGGCTAGATGGGTTCTCCCGATTTTCACAATCTCATCCCACTCTTTCGACTTCTCTGCCAAAGCCGAACGGAATCGTTCTAACGCCGGCAGGAGAGCTTGATGGATTTCAAGGGCAACGGCGACGTGGATTGCGGTGGGGAATGTGTCGTTGGTGCTCTGCCCCATGTTGACGTGATCATTCGGATGAATCGGCTTCTCACTTGCAAACCGATCTCCGCCCATCAGTTCGATGGCACGATTGCTGATGACTTCATTGGCGTTCATGTTACTGCTGGTGCCGGAACCGGTCTGAAACACATCGACCGGAAATTCGGCGTCCCACTTGCCTGAGGCTACTTCGAGGCAGGCTTCCAGTAACGATTCAATCTGTTGATTGCTCAGGGGTGATCGCGTTTGCCGACTCAATAGGCCCAGGTCGCGATTTGCCGTTGCACAGGCATACTTCACCATGCCCATTCCGTGAACAAGTGAAGGCGGTAATTGCCAGCCAGAGATGGGAAAGTTCTCCACAGCGCGTTGCGTCTGGGCACCGTAGTAGGCTCGGGCGGGCACATGCACCTCACCCATCGAATCATGTTCGACTCGGTAGTCACTCATAAATATATTCCTGATCAGCAAAAAGGGCGTCGCATAATAGCGAGATTGCCGACAGCACGAAAGAGAAAAAAGGTGCATGCCTCGTCTGCATGCTGCTAGCGTTGACTCGCATTGATTTAAAAAAATTAGCTAATGAGGCAATCGCATTGCCTCCGTTGCTAGCAGCGCGACAAGTCTGACTGAATCAAATCGCATTCGCTACGCGGAGCTAATAGAACCGGAGTACTGATCGATCGCGAATTGGCAGCGTGGATATTTTCAGTTCTGTGAATCGGTAGAAGATTTTTGCACCGCTTCATAGATAATGCCATTGATCTGTGCGCCCATCAGCAGAATTGCACCGGTCAAATAGAGCCATAACAGCATTGCGATCACACCTCCAAGCGCGCCGTATATTTGGTTATAGCGCCCATAATTTCCCACATAAAAGCGGAAACCCTGACTAGCGGCAATCCAACCCAAAACAGCAAATACAGTTCCCGGGCTGAACCAATGCCAGGGCAGACCATGCGCAGGCACAAGATAATAGATGGTCGATGTAAAAATAAGTAAGAATCCGACGACAACACTCCACCGCATCAGGGCTAAGAAGAAGGTGTCAGAAAGTGGCAAGTGCACACCATGAATAACCCACTCAATCGCTTGTGGACCGATCACGAGAATAATAAGTGCCACAATTAATAAAAGCGCGATACTGAAGGTCAGTACGAGCGATACCCCGTAAGTCCGCACCCGTCTCGCTCTCGGTGCATGACCAAACGCGACGTTCAGTCCCTCACCCATCGTGACAAATAGGCGAGACCCGGCGTAGAGAAAAATAACGCAACTCACCGAGATATAGGTCGTGGAACTCTGCTGCTGGATGGCCAAAATTTGAGTGCGAAATAATTGGTATGCTTCCGACGGAAGCGTCTTTTCGAGCAGCATCAGAAAGCTGCCTAAAAGACCATGGATTGGCATCTGCCCGATTGCATATACCAACACAATCAAGAGCGGCATCATCGCCAAGATAGAGAAGTAGGCAAACTGTGCGCACCGAGCGGAAAGTTGCCTTTCGCGAAATTCTTGCAGCGTCCGTCTTCCAAGCTCGTAGGGGGTGAGCCCTCCAAACTTCCAGATCCGTAACTGTGCAAACGGGTCGATGTGTCTTGGCATGCTTTGCTATCGCGGTGGATACACCTTTATGGATGATTCCACGATCAAATGCAATCGGCAACTTTTAACGATCCGGAAGCTGAAAGTCGCCAATCCAGAGTTGACTCGATCGGCCTTCGCCGCGTTTGCTTGTCCACATCAGTTTTTTACCGTCCGGAGAAAACACAGGAAGAACGTCTGCACTCGGGTGATCGGTGATGCGCTCAATTTTTCCGCCGACAAATGTTTCTCCATTTCCATCCTGTTCGATTCTGTAGGGCATCAGATAGAGGTCGTAGTTCGGCCGAGCCTTGGGGTCGGAGTGATCGGCACCGCACCAGATGATATAAGGTTCGGTGGGATGCCAGTATGGTGCCCAATTTACACCGACATTGTCCGTGAGTGCTGTATCGTGTTT
>JAYYJN010000115.1:0-3627 GCA_036146215.1 Planctomycetota bacterium | reverse complement strand
CCGAACGGAAACAATTTGTTTAACAACGACAAAGTTCAGCAGATGAGCCTTTCGTTAGGAAGCGCGGATTTTGTGGTTATGAACGTTGGTGGCACAAGCATTAACTGGAATCACGGCAACATGGTCGGTGATTTTGTGACCGAGCAGGGCCGGTCACGTGTATTGTGGAACTTCTATGAGGCGACTCATCTGGATATGAAATCGAGGGGTTTTAATGGAAGCCTGCTAGCGCCTCTTTCTTTTCTCCGCGTGGAAGGCGTGGTGGAGGGGAGTGTATTTGTAAAAAGCTTCCGGCAAATGGGAGAAGTTCATCTTCCTTTATTTGCCACCGATACATTCCCTGAAATACCTGATCCGCCGGGTCCGGCAGTACCTGAACCAGCTAGCTTTGTGGTCGGTCTAATGGCGTTACTCATGGCGGCAGCATTCCCGGCTCGTAATCGACGCGGTCGCTGTTAATCGTCAGCGCAAGCATATTGGCTCATTGCGTGGCGTCGTTAAATTAAAAGCGTTGACTCAAATCAGATGACGTGCTGTCGCTTAGCTGTTTGACGGAACTCCCAGCAATTATCGAATGGAATAGCTCGCCATTTGACAGTTTGGCTTAAACGGGTGAGGATATCACACTTAACCCATTCAGTCTTCAATTCGAAACGGTGAGGCGGATATGAATGTGAATAGACAAGGTGGTATCGGTAGAGGATTGTTAGCATTAAGACTGGCGACGCTGATTGCGTTCTCGCCCGCGCTATTACACGCAGCGTCCCCAATCGACCGGACAAGACTTCCGATTGCCGATCCGGAACCAAAAAAAGTGTACCAACCGCTGCCAGCGGACGTGCCACTTCCGAAGCCCTTTCGGGTGACTCCACCCAAGGATGCCCCGAATATTCTGATCATTCTGATGGATGACATTGGGTTCGGTGCGCCTTCCCCGTTCGGAGGCTCCATCCAGATGCCGACGCTGCAGCGACTGGCAGACGATGGCCTTCGCTATAATCGCTTTCATACGATCGCCCTGTGCGCCCCCACGAGAGCAGCACTCAAGGCGGGCCGTAATCATCACCGGTTGAATATGGGATCGATACCGGAAATTGCGACCGGTTATGCGGGCAACACAACAGTGGTCCCAAATTATGCGCAGCCATTGGCAGAAATACTTCGCCTGAACGGTTACAGCACTGCTGCCGTTGGCAAGTGGCATGAAACACCGGGACGTGAAACGACTGCCGCAGGCCCCCAGGATCGTTGGCCCACGAGGCAAGGTTTTGAAAAGTTCTATGGATTTATTGGTGCTGAAGAAAACATGTATGAGCCGACGGTACATGATGGCGTTACAGCCGTCGATGTGTCTGAGCGTGATGATTACCACTTTATCGAGGATATGACTGACGAAGCGATCGCCTGGCTGCGTCAGCAACATAGCCTCAAGCCGGAAAAGCCATTCTTTATGTACTACGCTTCACCTGGCGCGCACGCCCCTCATCACGCCCCGAAGAAGTGGATCGAAAAATATAAGGGACGATTTGATAAAGGGTGGGACAAATTACGGGAAGAGACACTTGAGAATATGATTAAGGCTGGGGTCGTCCCTGAGGATACTCAGTTGGCCAAAAAGCCAGATAGCGTACCCGATTGGGGTGATTTGAGTGACGATCAGAAGAAGGTATTTGCTCGTCAAGCTGAAGTCTTTGCCGCATACTGCGAATATTCTGACTATGAAGTCGGTCGATTAATCGATGCGATTGCCGGAATGGGCGAGCTTGATAATACGTTGATCTTCTATATCAGTGGTGACAACGGAACCAGCGCGGAGGGAGATCAAACAGGAAACTGGAACTGGAATAAGTACCTCAATGGCGTTCCAGAGACGCTGGACGAGCAACTCGCCCATCTCGACGCATGGGGAGATGAAACCACCTATCCTCATATGTCTGTCGGGTGGGCGATTGCATTTGATACACCTTTTGCGTTCACAAAGCAGGTCGCAGGAGATTTCGGGGGTACACGCAATGGTACCGTGGTTCATTGGCCTGCAGGGATCCAGGCAAAAGGCGAAATACGAAATCAGTTTTCCCATGTTGTGGATGTCGTTCCGACGGTTCTGGAGGCGACCGGAATTCCGGCCCCCACCGAGGTTCACGGTGTCGAGCAAATTCCCATGCAGGGGACCAGCATGGTTTATTCGTTTGACCATGCAGATGCTCCTGAGCGACATCGGGTCCAATATTTCGAGGTTGTTGGAAACCGCGGGATATATGAAGACGGATGGCTTGCCCGATGTACGGTGAAACTTCCCTGGGAGAGCAAGGCGATGCATAGTATCGCCAGCGATGATGGCTGGGAATTGTATGATACACGTCACGATTTTAGTCTGACGAATAATCTGGCTGGGAAATATCCGGAACGCCTAAAGGCCATGAAAGAGCTTTTTATGCAGCAAGCTATTGAGAATCAGGTTTTGCCACTTGATGATCGATTGCTTGAAAGGTTGCTCCCGGAAGTCGCGGGTCGCCCCACGATGATGGGTGATCGAACACGATTGGAACTCTTTCCGGGCACGATCGGCCTTGTCGAGGATGCGATATTGAACGTGAAAAACACGTCAAGCACGATAACTTCAGTTATTCGCGTTCCGGATAAAAAGCCGGTCAATGGAATTATATTTGCGCAAGGTGGCCGATTTGGTGGCTGGGCGCTCTATGTGGAAGACTCAAAACCCGCGTTTGCATACAATTATGTCGGTGACGTTTTCGAATTAAAAAGTGACCGACCACTACCGGCGGGTGAATCAACGATAGCGTGCAATGTTGACTATGATGGTGGCGGGAAAGGAAAGGGCGCGACTGTTCGGTTAATGGTCAATAATCAGGTGGTTGCCGAGGGCAAACTTGACGCAACGGTGGCCTCACGGTTTGCGGTCGATGAGGGATCAGATGTCGGCATGGATCGCGGCTCGCCGGTGCTTAAGCGGACCGTCGGTACGTCGAGGTATGATGCATTCGACGGAAAAATTGAACGCGTCATTCTTGAAGTGCAGCCTGAAAAGGACCCTTAAATAGCAGTGCGGATAGGTGTTTTCTGAGACGAGTTTAATAGGCGCAAGGGGAATTCGCATGGTATAATTAGGGCGACATTTTTTTGAAAAAGCGTCCAGGGGACTCATGCAACGCTTTCCTAATTTACCGACGTTGGTCGGCGGGCTCGGCCTCTATCTTTGCGTATCTGCACAGGGGATGTATCCGGTCAATTTCGGATTTGTTTACGGAGACGATGCGCCTCAAAGGGCTAAAAACACAACGCAAGAAACACATCAAGGCACGAATATCGTTTACCGAGAAGATGTGGTTTACGGTCGTGTTCATGGCGCGGGTTTACTTGCCGATATCGCTTATCCCGAACCGGCCACGCGGCTTCCTGTGATACTTTCGGTGCATGGTGGCCGATGGCAAGGGGGCCATAAAAAAGATGCATCTGCGATCGATGTCCGAGAATGGGCCGAATGGGGTTTCTTTGCGATGTCGATCGACTACCGGCTTGTGGGCGCCTCTCCGCCGCCGGCATGTTATCAAGATCTACAGTGCGCGATTCGTTTTCTTCACGCAAATGCTGCGCGTTTGAACATTG
>JAYYJN010000114.1:0-33828 GCA_036146215.1 Planctomycetota bacterium | reverse complement strand
CAGCCGTTGCCATCATTAAAAAATGGCCTGCATTATCAAAATCGCGAACCGCCCGACAATCAGCTATCCGCTCATCCGGGGCCAAATTCAATAAATTAACAACCGCTCGTCCTCGGCTATCACGACTCAATTCGGGAAGATCGTAAACTTTTTGCCAATAGACCCGCCCCCGGTTACTGAAGAACAACAAATAGGCGTGCGTACTAGCAACAAAAAGATGTTCAATGGGGTCTTCTTCTTGGGTACGAGCACCACGAAGACCCTTTCCACCGCGACGCTGCGAACGGTAGACACTCGCAGGTGTACGCTTAATTCGACCACTATGACTGATAGACACAACCATCGTCTCTTCTTTAATTAGATCTTCAAGATCAACATTACCGATTTCATTACCAGAAATTTCTGTCCGTCTTGGTTCTCCATGCTTCCGCTTTAAATCTGCTAGATCATCACAAAATATTTTCAATATATGTTTTTCATCCGAGAGTATCCTTACATAACCGGCGATGTCCTCGAGTAATTTTGAAAATTCGTTCCCTAATCGCTCCTGCTCCAGATTTACCAACTGCCCAAGAGTCATTTTTAAAATGGCGTCTGCCTGCACAGGAGTCAGCGTGTAATTCTCAGCAACACCATGTTCTTCCTGATATATCGCGAAACCATCATCACCCAGAGCACGCTTCAGCAGTGAACCGGGACATTCAATCTGCATTAAACGGTCTTTCGCCTCTGCTTGTGTAGAGCTACTTCGAATAACGCGCACTACTTCATCAAGATTGGCGTGGGCCAGCAATAACCCCTCAACCGTATGTTTTCTATTTCGTGCTTTCGCAAGTAGAAACTGCGTACGACGGCGAATAACACTTAAACGATGTCGAACAAATTCTTCAATCAGACCTTTAAACGACAGTGGGCACGGCTTACCATCTACCAGCACAAGTAGATTAAGAGAAAAAGTTACCTGAAGCTGAGAGTATTGATACAACTGATTAAGAACAACTTCGGGATCGGCATCCCGCTTAACCTCAATAATCAATCGGACTGGTTCTTTAAGATCACTCTCATTGCGCACCGCCGAGATTCCATCAATCCGTCCACCCTGCACTAAACTGGCAATACTCTCTTCAATTCGATCACGGGCCTGCTGGAAAGGTATTTCGCGAACAATGATCCGAAAACGACCTTTTTTGAACTCTTCAATATCGGCTCGCGCACGTAACGTAATTGTACTTCGTCCCGTATGGTAACCTTTCCGGACACCACTTCTTCCACAAACGATTCCCCCGGTTGGGAAGTCCGGTCCAGGGCAAATCTCCAAAAGTTGATCGACGGAAATATCAGGCTCATCGATGACCGCCGTGATCGCATCACAGATTTCAGATAAATTATGCGGTGGTATCGACGTGGTATAACCAACCGCGATTCCATTAGCCCCATTCACAAGCAAATTTGGAAACTTTGACGGCAGGACAGTGGGCTCAGTTCGTCTTTCATCGTAAGTGGGAAGAAAATCGACCGTATCAAGGCTGAGGTCATCAAGCATGAGCGCTGCCGGAGGCGCCATACGAGCTTCGGTGTAACGCATGGCAGCAGGTGGCAATCCGGCAATGGAACCAAAATTCCCCTGCTTATCCACAAGCACGTAACGCATATTCCACTCTTGGGCCATCCGAACGAGTGTCGGATAAATGACACTCTCGCCGTGCGGGTGATAGTTACCGCTGGTGTCCCCAGAAATTTTTGCACACTTGATCCGAGAAGCCCCCGGCGTCAAGTTCAGATCATTCATAGCGACGAGAATTCTTCGCTGTGACGGCTTCAACCCGTCACGAACATCAGGGAGTGCCCTGCTCACGATAACACTCATCGCATAAGTCAGGTAACTATTTTTTAACTCTTCCTCAATAGGAAGATCGATTATGCTACCGACTTCAACTGGGCCATCACCGTTTATTTCTTCCGCGGGATCACCCGCATTTTCATCAGAATTTTCAGCCAAGAATCAAACCTCGAAGGACACAAAAGGTGAGACAAAAGAGAACTTTTTTATGAGAAAAACCCCTGTTTTTTTCTTACAAAAATATACCTATTTAAGCTCTCTTTCACAACGCCCCACCGTCCTGAATGCAGCTCATCAATTCGGTCCGTCGCGGGTCGAAAAGGAGGTGTCGAAAATAAATTAAGTCGATCCGAATCGGTTCAGAGATCTACGAATCGGCTTGGCCCGGTCGTGTCGCCATAGGCACCGTAAAGACACCGGCCCCACCAAAGCTTATTACCAGCACATAAAAACCATCAACAACCGGCCCGCTTGCAAGTGCGTCTGCAAGGTAAGGAAACAACTGGGATAATTCTTGTTGACTGTCAAACAAAGGAACGGTCTTAATAAGCACCGTGGTGGCCCGCTCTTCATGTTCAGATGTTTCGTTCCCCATTGCATTTGACATAATTGCTGCATCAACTGCGTCGTTCCCTTCCCATTTTCGTGCGATTGGAGCCCCAATCACATCTTCACAATCAATCAAAATTAGGACAGGCTCATTCACACCCTCTGAGGTTGCTATGTCGAATGCGTCAAACAAGTTACCCAGTGAGGCTTCGAGAAGTGCTTCTCGACCATCCATATCATGCTCGGCATTACCTGTGCTTCCAGAACATTGATCGTCATTGAAATCCATTAGTCAGCCAAACTTCTCTGGTGTAAGACTCTGGTGTAAGAAAGGTGCAACGAACGGTGGACGAGCGATAAAATTAAATCGTTCACAATTACCACAATCTTTCTGCCCGGGTTAGGGATTTTCCAATGCATTTAAACCTTCGATGCGTGCAACCACCCCTATCTGAATTTAAGAGAGATCACTATAATCTCGGCTCCAAATTTACCGTGTTAAAAAAGATATCGTTCGGACTGTTTTACTCCGCTGCCGTAAGTGTTCAAAGAGAAGCTTTCACGGTAGCTGCAGGATTTTGAACCGACAAGAGTCTTTGTAGCCGGAATGGCGGCTACAAGTTATTGAAGGATTTTCCATAACAGAAACAGAAGTTTTTTGAGAGGGGGTTGCTGTGTCGATTCGGGTAGCAATCAATGGTTTTGGTCGAATAGGTCGTCTTGTTTTCCGCAACCTGATGAGTCGCGGTGGCGAATTTGATGTGGTGGCAGTTAATGACCTTACGGACAATCGAACCTTAGCCACGTTGTTGAAATACGACAGTACACATCGACGTTATGCAGCCGAAGTGACCTATAATGATGAATCGTTGATTGTCGACGGTCGTCCCATCCGAGCACTTGCAGAACGGAATCCCGCGGATCTTCCCTGGGGCGATCTCGGTGTGGATGTGGTGGTCGAGAGCACCGGTGTTTTCGCATCACGAGCAACCGATGAAAAACCAGGGTATGATACACATTTGGCCGCTGGTGCAAAAAAAGTCGTTCTTTCCCAACCGGCGAAAGATGGAGCCGATCTCACATGTGTGATTGGCGTGAATGATGACAAGCTCACAGCGGAGCAAAAGTGCATTTCCAACGCCAGTTGCACGACCAATTGCCTTGCACCGCTCGCGAAAGTATTGAATGACGCATTTGGGATTCAAAAGGGGTTAATGACCACAGTTCATGCTTATACAAATGATCAACGTGTACATGATCTTCCTCATAGCGATCTTTATCGTGCCCGCTCAGCAGCTCAGAATATCATCCCAACCTCTACGGGCGCTGCAAAAGCCGTTGGCTTAGTGATTCCCGAACTCCAAGGAAAATTAACAGGCATTGCTCTGCGGGTTCCGGTTCCCACCGGAAGTATTGTCGATCTGACTGTTGTCCTTGATCAGAGTGTGACCGAGGAACAGGTGAATCAAACAGTGCGGAAGGCGGCGGAAGGCCCGCTGCAAGGAATTTTATGCTATAGCGAGGATCCACTTGTATCCACAGACATTATTGGAGATCCTCATAGCTCTATTTTTGCGGCTGATTTCACCCAGGTGATGGATGGAAATCTACTGAAAGTTGTTTCATGGTATGACAACGAATGGGGGTATAGTTGTCGTACTGTCGACCTGGTAGACCGACTCGGAAAACTACTTTAATTCCGCCGCGATGTCAGAGACACCATGGTCCCACATGGTAGAGCACGCAGCGATTGAGTCACCAGGTGACCTATGGGTTGGTCACCGATAGGGCTTCCATTGGGTGTCGGGTTTTGAATTGGACCGCGCCCGATTTTCACGCCAGTTCGTTGGCTTGAATTTGCGTTGCATTGGCATCGAGTAATTGCTTTCGGACGCACTCACTTCCAACCTTCGCTGACTTCTTTGCGGAACCATCACTTGGTCAGTCGTAGTGAAGTCCCGTGGTCGGGTCCGTTTTCTCCATCCACGACCCTGCCCCGCTGGACCACTGTTGAACACAGGTTCTCTTTGTGAGAGATCAATCCGCTGATCCACAAGCAGCTGATTTCCTTCCGGCGTAATAAGTCGAACATAGACCTGCAACAGGCTGTCCATTGGTGGTTCTCCCGACCAGGGAAGTTCCAACAACAAGGATTCACCAACAGGCAGATCTTCCGTAATCATATCGACTTGTTCGGGGGAAAACTTCCAATTCGCAATTCGAGCTGCATCGGCGGAATATGCTCGTGGGTTAATCAAGGCGATTGAAAGTTCTCCGCGCGGTCGGACCTTCTGACCCGTTGCATTTTGTGGGGCTAGAAGCAACCACACTCCACCGAAGGTTCCCTGTTCGGTATAGCCCCCCGCTAATCCTTGATGGAACGGAAGGGCCGTAATGACCGGATCTTCGATTCTTTCTCCGGGCGCTAACGGGGTCGGTGCACGCGGGTCCTTAAGGATTGATTCTTGATAACGCGCTAGGGTAACGTTAGTTGGCAAAGGGTATGACCATTGAGTGGTAATAGGTTGCGTCGCATACAAATCTTCGTTGGCAAGCTTTCCATAGTAATCGGCAGGAAAACGCGGGAGAAATCCACTTTTGGCTCCCGGCAGTTCCACAGTCGGAGGTTGCACCTCATCAGGAGATAAACCACCGGGTGGAATCAAATGAACGTCCGGATGGGAATCTTTTTTTAGAATCGAAGAGTTGCTCGACCCGGATGTTGAAGTTTGCTTGCAGGATTCGTTTTCCTGCCGGCACTCTTCCAGATAGCATTTGTAGGTCCGAATATAATCCTGCAACTGATATATCATGTCCTCCTGATAGCGGAGTTCACGTTGCAGCGCTTCGGTATTACCTGTTGATTTACAACCGATCGTTTCCAAAACTAGAAACGACAAGATGAGACATCCTTGCCAACACTTCATTTTTTACTCGCTTACGCATCCATGCGTTCAATAATGCGATCAATTAATTTGTATTCTAAAGCTTCCTCTGGTTCCATAAAACGATCGCGGTCCGTATCGGCCTCAATCCGATCAAGCGGTTGTCCACAATGTTTCAAAAGAATGTTGTTTAATTTATCTTTTGTTTTTTTGAATTCCTTGGCGTGAATCATGATATCTTCCGCAGTCCCCTCCATTCCAGCAAGGGGTTGATGAATCATGATTCGCGAATTGGGAAGCGCGTGCCGTTTACCGTCCGTTCCTGCGGTCAGCAAAACTGCCCCCATCGATGCGCATTGACCGATACAATATGTTGCCACATCACATGTAATTAACTGCATGGTGTCGTAAATTGCCAGACCGGCACTGACACTGCCACCTGGAGAATTGATGTAAAAATGGATGTCTGCTTTCGAATCATCCGATTGCAGGAACAACATTTGGGCAACGATAGCGTTTGCAACATCGTCATTTACACCCGATCCCAGAAAGACAATTCTGTCTTTTAGGAGACGACTGTAAATATCCATCGCCCGCTCTTCGCGACCACTCTTCTCGATCACATAGGGGATCAAAGGCATCGGCGGCTACTCTCCAAACAATAAAATAAAAGGTTCTGTATCGTCCTGATTAAAGAAGTTATTCGTCTTCTTCCACATCCACCGGTGACTTTGTGATGATTTCGTCAACAATTCCATATTTTTTCGCGTCGTCCGCTGACATGTAAAAATCACGATCCGTATCTTCAGCAATTTTTTTAATTTTCTGTCCAGTGTGTTCACTTAACACTTGATTAAGGACATCACGAGTTTTGAGAATTTCGTCAGCCTGAATCTCAATGTCCGAAACCTGTCCACCCACCTGACCATAAGGTTGATGAATCATCACTTTTGCATGCGGTAGAATAAACCTTTTTCCTGCCGATCCACCGGCAAGTAAGACTGCACCTCCACTCGCCGCAAGTCCGACACAAAAGGTAGTGACCGGGCAACTCAGAATTTGCATCGTGTCATATATAGCTAAAGTAGAACTGACACTTCCGCCAGGTGAATTGATATAGAAATTTATATCCTTGCGACGATTTTCACTCTGTAAATAGAGCATTTTCATCACAAGCTCATTGGCGTTTCCATCATGGATTTCACCTTGAAGGAAAATAATCCTGTTTTCTAGCAGCAAGTCTCCTAACGTCATCTGCCGCTGTCGCTGGTAATCGCGACTGAGCTTTGGATCTGCTAGGGGGGCTTTAGAAAAACTATCAAACGAGTTCATCAACAATATTCCTTCATTGCTTCCGTGGTAGAGCACACTTTTTGGACACGGATTTGTCCTTCACTAAGGTGCGTGCTCCTTCTCTCTTTGTCTTCCGTTTCAATTAGTCAGCAAGCAACCTATACGCAACCTAAGTGTGATCTTTGGGTTCCGCAAGTTCTTCTTCCTGACCATGTTCGGCCACCGGTATATCGTTCTGATCACCCCCCCCGATTGCTAGATCAATAGCTTCTGTATTGCCCCCTTCAGAATCAAAAGCCACATCCTTAAATTTCGCTTGCTCCAGCACTAATTCAATAACGCGGCGTTCAATAATCTGGTTTCGCAAACTGTCTAGCAACCCTTTTTTCTCAATCTGTGCTCGAACGCGTCTTGGCGAATCGCCAGTCTGCATTGCTATTAATGCAATTTCTTTATCATAATCTGCCTCTTCAGCATCAATCTTTTCTTCTTCTGCAATCCGCTCCAGAATAAAGTGCTCACGAAGAGCAGTGGCCGTTGCTTGCTGACTATTTTGCCTCAACTCATTCGCATGTGCCTGAATATCGGCCTCCGGAAAACCGCTCCTCCGCAACTCCATGATTTTTCGCTCCAACTCACGACCGCTTTGCCGCTTCAGCATGTCTGGGGGTAGTTCCCAATCTGCAGCCGCCGTCAGCAGTTGAGTGATTTGCTGCCGTGCCCGCTGCTGCTGTTGATAATCGAGTTGTCGTTGCAAGCTATCCTGGACCGCATCTCGTAGATCTGCCTCGGTATCAAAATTGCCGATCTGAGAGAGAAATTCACTGTTGAAATCAGGCAACTGGAATTTTTTAACATCTAATATTTCAAACTCAAGCTGAATATCTTTCCCCGCCAGTTCGCTGTTTGGCGCATTGTCGACAAGCTTCATCGACGCGGAAATTTTTTGCCCAGATTTTGAACCAGTGACAAGCTTACCGAAGTCTTCGATCGTTCCATCACGAAAGCTTAAACTTTGACGTACACAGACAGTTTGCTCTGTCGGATCACCCAACTTTACTCCATCCGAGGATGCAGTAATTTGTACTGTAATATAATCGCCCTCTTTGATTGGATCATCCGATGGCACACGCTTTCCATAATTTGCGAGCACCCTTTCAAGTTGCTGATCAATATCAGCATCACTAAATTCTTTTGTCGGACGTTCGATTTTTAAACCCTTCCAGTTTGGAAGGTCAAACTCGGGCCTCACCTCAAGATCGAATTCAAATGTCAATGGTCCATCTGCGGGAAGTTCCACTGAACCAATATCGATATCGGGTTCACTAATAGCAGCAAGATCATGGTCTTCGTTGACTTGCGCCATGCTATCAAGCAATAATGAACCCTTTATTTGATCAGCAACTTCTTTGCGGTATCGGGTTTCCACTAATTTTCTTGGCGCACGACCTACTCGAAAGCCCGGTACATTCGCCGAAGGCATCATTTCGCTGAACGCATCATCAAAATATCTATCGATATCCTTACGAGCGACAGTCACCGTGATGTGTCTTTGACACGCTGTCGGCGACTCGATAGCCACATCCAACTTTAATGCCGTATCATCCGCATCCTGTTGAACGTCGGAATTCTGGGAGTCGTCGTTAGTCATTCAATCACCAACCCTCTAATCAATCTTCCTACCACAGACCCTTGGCCTGTCGACAAAAACAAAATAGGCCTCACGTCCTTAGGAGCGGGTGATGGGATTCGAACCCACGACAACAACGTTGGCAACGTTGTGCTCTGCCAACTGAGCTACACCCGCTTGTAACTCAAAAACAATTTGAAACGACGCGGCACCCATCAAAAAATATACGTTTGGGGGACGCGGAGCTTCAATTACCGGAACAAAATTCGCCGGATTATAGGGTGGTATGAAGGGTACGCAAGGCCAATCACCAACCCACCTGCAGATTAAATCTTGAGACCTCATAGCGTCAAGGGGCGACCTCTGGGAAAGCTGCGTCATCAATGCGTGAAAGTCCCGATGTACGCATTGGTTTGCGACTTGCATCGTAGGGATATGACACTGGATTGTGTGCCAGCGATGCCAGCGGTTATTACCCTCAGCAATGCTAAAACGCCGCGTACACACGTGAAATTTAAAATCTCAAAAACCCATTATCAGGCTTTCTCAAGCCATCGATATGGAAGTCCAACCTACGGCGGCAACTACGATTCCGGAGGCGACATAAATCCAACCATATACGCTAGGAACAGTGTAATGAGAAAGTAATTCATCCCGAATTGCATTTTGTAAAGCATTCCATCCGGCACTGGACTGTTCACCGCGGGTTGCACGGAGAGTAATATTTTTCACTGCTTTGGCGACTAAGATTTCAAACTGAATTTTCAATTCACTGATTTGTACTACATCCCCATGTCGTTGAACCGTCCATATTTCACGCTCCGTTACACGCTCAAAAATACGCGAGAAAGCATCATATTTTAGGTTGTATAAAATAAGCCGCTGACGACAAATCATTGATAACCACAGGACGCCGAATAAATAAAGAACGACAACCGGATACCAAATATGGTTCCCAAAACGAATCATTCCAGCGGGTGGAAGAAAAATTTGCAACGGACCAACAATCACAAGCCCGGCAACTCCAAAACTGAGTGCAATTAAGTCTTGTCGCCCGGTAAGCACTCGCGTTTTTCGGGATAGATTCATTACTCCCAAAAAAAATAAATAGAAACTCAATGGTATGAATGCGGTGCGTATGGAAAAGAAATCCATCAAAAATCTCGATCAAAAAGTATTAATGATATCTCTCTGGATGAATCGACACGATCAAGGCAATTGTACCCATTCCCAAATAACCCACCCCACCTTTGCCAGTGAGTCTCCTGAGCATCGTGCCGGTGTATCCTCATCCGTGTGCCAATATCGATTTACGGGAAATCTTGGATAATCAAAATCAATAATTTCGCAAGTTGGAATTTTCCCAACGTTTCGCAGCATTAAATGATCGTCTCGGATAGGTGTTCGCATTTTAGGATGTGTACGACCAATGAATTCCTTGATCCCCAGTCGCTCAGCGGTTTCCCAGATTTCCTTGGTAATCGGTCGCGTGTCCTTCCACCAGACACTATTTCGGTCTTGGTAAATTTGAAGATGTCGGTCACCAATCATGTCTAACACAACTCCCTTCTTATATTCGTACGGAGGGGGTTTTTTTTGATAATCGCGAGCGAAGTACTCTGATCCCCAGAAATAGCGTTGGGGCGGAAAATCCGAAAAGACGAACTCCTCGGCATCAACCAAAAGAAAATCGACTCCGTATGGACCGTCCAATTCTCGCATCGAGTATGCGAGTTCCATTAATAACGCCACACCACTTGCGCCATCATTTGCTCCCAAGAATAAATCGCCTCGCTGATTTTTCGGGACTCGAGAATTGTCTCCCTGAGGTCGGGTGTCATAATGCACACATATTAAAATTCGATCACGTTTTTCCGGATGCCATTCCACAATCATATTCGCAGCTTCTTGAGGCGTACCAAATTGAGGATGTGGGAAACGAAATTTTTGTAACCGTACCTCTCCACCTAAATTACGGAAGTGATCCGTAAGTATCTCTTGTTGCCGTTGCATGGCCTCTGAGCCAGTAACTCGGGGGCCCAGGTCACAGAGGTCTTGGAGAAAACGAAAAGCACGATCTTTATTTAGAGGGCCAGTGCCTGTTGTGGTGCTCACAGTGAGCACAGTTGCGGATGTCGTGTCTGAATTACCTGGAATTAACACTTCATCCATCGGAGCAGCACGTTGTTGATGAACAGATTGTTTGACCAATGATTGATTTTTTACACCCTGTTCCCAAGGAGTCTCTGTGGTTTGACACCCTGCTGCAAATAAAAATACGCACGTCACGAGTCGGAGAGGCCAACCGCATCCTGTCATTAATATGAATACCGTATTGTTACTCACGGGTAGATCACATCCTCGTGCATTACTGCCGGAATGAAGCAAGTTTGCCGGGCGTCTTTTGTGGGTGTTCAAGAAGCTTATTTCAACAATCATATTTCAGGCTAACGACTCTTTGGTCTCTCGCATGAATTTGCGATTCTGACCTCCATTGTAGCTCTGGCAGCATGAAGCGACACATAGAAGATTCGAGCGAATCTCGCTATTTTGTCGAGAACAGCCGGGCTATGCCTTGAATACGCTCTATCGCAGATGGTACGATGTGGGATTGTCTTTATTTCGCTGAGAAGAGGCTCAACAAAACCATCTATGTTTGCAAAAGAACAATATCAGTTACTTGATTTCGGCGAGGGTCGTCGATTGGAACGATTCGGAGAATTTATTCTTGATCGCCCGAGTGTTGCCGCAGAGGGTATGCCAAAACAACAAGCCGAGTTATGGAGCTCCGCGCATGCTACTTACATTCGTCGCGGTGCAAACGAAGGAGCGTGGCAAAGCGCAAACCAGATGCCTTTATCCTGGAAAATTCAGCATGAAAATTGTGACCTTGAGTTAAAGTTGACCGACTTTGGTCACGTGGGTGTTTTTCCCGAGCAATCGGGGAATTGGGATTGGATGACGAGGCAGCTAAAAAGCACGGATGAAACACTCAAGGTATTAAATTTATTTGCATATACTGGTGGCGCGACCCTTACGGGTGCTGCAAATGGGGCTGAGGTGGTGCATGTCGACTCGGCACAAAATAGCGTGTTATGGGCAAGAAGAAATACAGAGTCGAGCGGACTAACCGATGCTTCCATTCGTTGGATTACAGAAGATTCCCGAAAATTCGCCACGCGAGAGCTAAAGCGGGGAAATAAATATCATGGCGTTGTCATGGATCCCCCGAGCTATGGACACGGTCCGAAGGGAGAGGTTTGGAAAATTCAACAGGATTTGGACGAGCTGCTCGACCTTTGCATGCAATTAACGGCACATGATAGAAGATTTATTTTGATCAGTTGTCATACCACCGGCTATTTGCCTCGCGATTTAGAACAAAAATTACGGATTGCTTTGGGTAGTGGTCACGGAGGTACTTTTGAGTCAGGAGGATTGGCTATTCGCTCTGCCGACGGCCGGCAATTGCCTTGCGGTATTGCCGTTCGTTGGACGAAGAAAATTGATTAAATGTGACCATTCTTAGATGACAGAATTTCCGGCAATCACCAGTCCGCGCAATGAAAAGATCAAGGATGCAGTTAAGTTGCGGCGCCGCAAACACCGCGGTCGACAGGGAAGAACTTTGATTGACGGTGCTCGTGAGTTAATCCGTGCTGTATCGGCTGGGGTTAACGTGAAGGAGATTTATTTTTGCAAGTCTTTTTGCGGCACAACCGAAAGCCATCGTTTGCTTGCTCAACTCGATGAATTCGAGATGGATATTTATGAAGTCTCTGAAATTGTCTTCGAAAAACTTGCTTATGGTGAACGAGCGGAGGGATTCATTGGTGTTGCTATTCCACCCGAAATCGAACTTGACGATCTGAAATTAGCTGAAAATCCCCTGGTTGCGATTGTTGAGGGTATCGAAAAACCTGGCAATCTCGGGGCTATTGTTCGTAGTGCGGACGGTGCCGGTATTTCGGCGGTTATTCTTGCCGACCAAAAAACAGATCTTTTCAATCCCAATGCAATTCGAGCAAGCCTCGGAACAGTCTTTACCATTCCGGTGTGCGCAGCACCCACGCGAGAAGTTTATAACTGGTTGAAAGTACAGGGCTTTCAAGTGGTGGTAACTGCTGTCGACGGGGTCCAATCCTATACCACTATGGACTACAAACCCCCTACTGCCCTTGTATTGGGGGCTGAATCAACAGGCGTTTCCTCTGTTTGGAAAGAATCAAGAAGTGTCAGTATCCCGATGATGGGTGTCGCAGATAGTTTAAATGTTTCAACAAGTGCTGCAGTGTTATTTTACGAAGCACAAAGGCAGAGACGAGACATGAAAACATTGGGTAAAGCAACCCAATCACGTCCCCCAATAGCCATGAACTATCCTAATAAGAGGTATGGTTTTTAGAGAAGGCTTTCGATCAACAGTCTTATTTTTCGCATCTCTGCCATTTGATCGACATCCGGGAGTGGTTGCATATCGACGGTTAGGGCACGGTTGTATTTATTCTGCGCGAGTAAACTAATTAAACGTCCGTACTCTACGTCTCCTTGTCCAACACGCACTTGCAGGTTTTCTTTATTTGTATCTCGTAGGTAAACATGTTGTGTGTATGGGATGATGGATTCATAGGATCGACCAGCCATTTCCCCAAAGTGAAAGTGACTGGGATCAAGCGCCACGGCAAGTCCTTTAATGTGATCACAGAGTACCTTAACTGTATCGGGATCTCCCGAAATTTTTCCTGCTTCGGTTTTCACCGCAACCACCATTCCGTCGGTAGATGCGATGTCAACTAATTGTTGCAAGTGTTCTACTTCGGCATTAAAAGGTGTGCCTAAACTCGCAGATGGGACAATCAATGTGATGACTTTTGTCGCCTTGGCGACAGAACAAATCGCAGAAAATTGACTGTAGTAGTCACTTCCTGTTGTATTGATTTCAATATCGAACGCGACGGGCGTTAAACGTTGGGTCTGTCGGCAGGCAGCGATTGCACGTTCTGTATCTTGGATTACATCCGACGGTCTGATGGCAAAATCAGACTCTCGAAATGGAATTTCAACTCGGGTGTATTCAAGATCGACAAGTTTCGATAACGCGTCCTCGAACGCAAGGTCGGGAAAACATTTGCCCGATGCAGCAAGATACAATTTTGAACTCCTTCTTAAAAAGGTTTGGAAATCGCGCCGACAAATATTAATCCTGAAGCCCAACTTTGATTTGTAATCTAACGTTCGGCATGAACTTGAAGCAACACCGTTGAAGAGGAAAAAAAGTGTTCATAATACAAATTCATGGTTTTCGATTTTTGTAAAAGATTTAACTGTTATCTATCAATACGAGTAAAACGCGGAGCATAATCCAATTTCAATAACTATTAGATATCGGTTTTGATAGACAGGTGACCGCCGATTGCTCTAGCGGTGCAACCGACTAAAATACATGTCACTGGACGACAACATTTGCCATCATAAGCGAATCACCGGTAAATCTGCGGATAATTTAGAATTAGGAATCTTTTTATGGACGCGAGTAATTCGGAAAATCCCCAATCTGATCAGTCCGGCGACCATCTTGAAAGTGGCGTTGTTCAGGCCCAATATGCAAAAGATACAACAAGCAACGAATTTCGTTTTCCACCGCGGATCATCGTAGAACAGCAGGGTCGTACCCTGCGGCGGACACTTTTGGTTCTTTTGCTTGCGGCCTTGGGTATCTCAGTGCTGTTCAATTTCGGACTGCTAGCACAGTATCAAAGTTACATTCAGTCAGATCCGGAAATAACGGAGTTTCTCGAGAGCGGAAGCCCCATAGCTGCTGACAAAATTGCCATCATCGATGTTGAGGGGACCATCCTTCAAGGAAATGGTTTTGTGAAAAAACAAATTGATCGCATCAAAGATGATGATAGTGTGAAAGGAGTCGTTTTAAGGGTTAACTCCCCCGGTGGCACGGTCACTGCAAGTCACTATCTGTATCATCATCTGAAAGAATTACAGCACCACAAACGGTCTGCTAAACAGCCCTTCCCGTTGGTTGTCAGTATGGGAGGTATGGCCGCAAGCGGCGGATATTATATTTCGATGGCCGTCGGCAAAACACCCGATACAATTTTTGCCGAGGATACGACCTGGACCGGCTCAATCGGAGTAGTGATTCCTAGTTATGATTTTTCAGGGTTTTTAAATAAGCACAGTATCGTTGATTATTCATATGTGAGTGGAAAATTTAAACAAATGGGAAGCTTCACGCGGAAACGAACCCCTGAGGCAAGCGAAAAATTGCAGGAATTAGTTGACGAGAGTTTTGCCGGCTTCTTGGAAGTCTTGTCTTATGGCCGACCAAAAATTGTCGACAATGAAACTGCGATGAGCGAGATTAAGACAGGACAGATTTTTACTGCAAAGCAAGCACTTCGTCTGGGACTGATTGACAAACTTGGTTATTTAGAGGATGCAACTCAACGTGCCGCGGAATTAGCCTCGCTCAGTAATGGTGGATATCGTGTCGTCCGATACCACCAGCCAACGAGTTTTGTGGATGGTCTTTTGGGGGGACACGTGGAGTATCAACAGAATAAAAATCGCTTGACAATAACCGATTGGGGAACCCCAAGAGCCTACTACCTTACAACCTGGCTTCCGGCAATCACAGAAAGCATGATTGAGTTGTCTCGTTAATTGTATTTTTAACCTGTGGTTTCGATATCGAAGCATCGTGCATACCAGAGGGTTGATATTTATCACGCCTGGGATTGTATAAACCCTTTTATCCCCTTTAAGGATCACTTCATGGTCCGAAATTCTTTGTTCGCTGTTCTCGATTTGCCTTTCGGGTGGCGTCCAAAATAAATTGAATTTTATCCTCTACACCTGGCTGGCGATTAAGCGTTGCCTGGCACGCTTTAGAGAGACGAGACTTCATCAGGATGTACTGCTGACGTTCCCCAGGATTTATTAACAGTCGCGGGTCTCGTTTTAATTTTTTTCTAAGCAAGATCGTGAGTTGGCGGTCTTTTTCACTTTTTTCCATCCCAGCAATAACGTCTCGCTTTTTTTTGTCAACGCTTTGTAAAATCAGTTTTTCATTTCTGAGTGCGACACCCTCCAACCAACGTTGCATTAATATTACATCTTTTCCAACGACTGCCTTCGCAGATGTTTCGGTCAGCGATAAAATATTTTGAATGTAGCTCACCTTTTCATTTTGCGCGCGAAGGGTAATTTCTACTTGATCTAATGGATCAAGCTGCTGATACCATCGCGCATATGCGACAAAAATCTTTGAAAGCTTATCAGCATTCTCAGATTGCAATAATTCTTCGTGTAGATTTAAAAATCGAAACTTTTCTTCCTCGGGAAGTTGCTCAAAACGGACATAATTTTGGTGCAGGCGATTCTTTTCACCAGAGTTCATCCCATGAATGCGTCGTCGTGACTCATCCTGTGATTCTCGTCCGTGTTTGATAATACCCGGATCCGCCGCTACCTGCGTACGGGATGAAAAATAGTCAATTTCATTTAGCTTTTTCAAAAAATCAATATTGTCTACAAGTTGATACTCAGGGAAGTATTCTAAGAAGCTTATATTTTCTAGGAGTTGAGCGTTTTTATCCGCCATGAGGCGACTGACTGGTTTTATTTGGCTGACGATGGTTGTAGCCGTATAACCCGAGATTCCCGCGATCAGTGCAGCAGTCATAATCCACAGCCATCGGGGAATGCGTCGAATCCAGTCGACCGCGCGAGAAGGATTGTTGTCTTCGGCACTGGTACCGCGGATAGCAACCATCTCCACGGTCGATGCAGTAAATCTTGATGGTGCTGGATCGCGTGGAAGACTTTCCAGTAGACCCCAATTTACCTCGAGGTTTTTTAATTGAACACGTAGCTTATGATCCTTTGCTAGAAGTTGTTCGAAACGACTCTTCTCTTCCGGTGGTAATTCACCATCGAAATACGCTGAAAGCTGTTCATTCAGCAGGTCTGTTTCGTCACTGGGTTGTTTCTCGGCAGCCATTGGATTGTAGTGATGAATGAATTACGGTGTTTTTTTTGGTTGTTTTCCTGATTGAACATATACGGCCAGCGTCTCGCGTAGACTGCCACGAGCCCTGGAGATTAGGGATTTAACCGCTTGCGGTGAGAGTTGCATGACCTCAGCGATTTCCGCATAACTCATATCTTCAAATTTAGCGAGCAGCACGGCCATTCGTTGCCGATCATTCAGACCTTGAATTGCCTGCTGTACCATGGAACATGCTTCCACGTTATCGAGCTGACGATTCGGCATTAGCCCGCTCGCGGCCAGAGCGAGTTGCGCTAACGGGTCCCCAGTTAAACCTTCGGAACCACGTTGATCAATATGGACTTCGCGCCGTCGCGCAAGCGATCTACGTGCATTGGATGCGAGGTTATTCGCGATTGTAAACAACCATGTTGAGAACTTTGCATGCGGTTGATAGCTTGCCCTTGCACGGTACACCCTCAAAAAAACCTCTTGAGCAAGGTCTTCTGCTAAATCTTTTCTGCCCACAAGGTGTTCAAGCACACCAAGCAATCGATTCTGATATCTCAGCACCAATTCCTCAAATGCATTAGCGTCGCCCCTCTGAACGAGTAGCATTAGGCGAACGTCAGCATCTTCGTCAACATAATTTTTTGGACATGGCTTAGAATCAGACAAGCTAAACCTTTTTATCAGTGCCAATATATCGGAGAATGGGTTCAACTCATTATATTCTACGAGCTTAGACCCACTCAATTCAATTCACCAGAATGTCGCTTAAAACCGGATAGGTTTCCCCCCACCAATGCATTCAAAGGAAACATACTTCAAAACAATTGGGAGACAATTTTAAATTGTCATTTATAAAAATGGAATCAACGTCGCGCATCGCGATTATTCAAATGCGTTCCGGCTTGGACAAAACGGCCAACTTGAAGCGTGCGACCGACCTGATTGAAAAAGCAGTCCATCAGGGAGCCAAGTTCATTGTATTGCCAGAAACATTTAATTGCCTTGGCAATTACGCTGAAATGGTTGAGCAAGCTGAAAACATTCCAGGCAACACAACCACTGCACTGTCCAAGTTAGCAAAGCAACATGGTGTTTTTATCCATTGTGGCAGTATCTTTGAAAAGACAGATCATTCATTAAGGGCGTTTAACACAAGCGTTGTCCTGGCACCTTCAGGAAACGCTGTGGCTACGTATCGGAAAATACATTTATTCGATGTCAATTTGACCGGCAATTTTAGTGGTTCTGAATCACGGTGGGTCCTCGCGGGAGATCAAATTGTGGCACAGGAAACACCCTTCGGAAAAATTGGCCTTTCGATCTGTTACGATCTTCGTTTTCCCGAGTTGTATCGAAAACTTGCTACTCAGGGTGTGCAACTGACTTTCGTGCCATCAGCATTCCGGATGGTAACCGGCGCGGCGCATTGGGAAATTCTTTTGCGGTCACGAGCGATTGAAAACCAAGCCTATCTATTTGCTCCGAACCAATGGGGAGAGCAGTCCGACGGTACGATAAATTACGGGCATTCGATGGTTGTCAATCCCTGGGGTGAAATTATTGCCCGAGCTGACGGTGAATCAGACTCTGTTCTTACTGTGAATATTAATCTGTTAGATCTCGATAAGATTCGAAGCGAATTACCAGCACTCATGCATCGTCGAATAGATGATAATTGATGTTCTGTTCTCGTCTCTAAACATTGAAAATACGAGCTAATTGGCATTTATTCGGGGGGACGAAAAGATTTATTTGTAGATAGAATCAGCCTGTCGTAACTGCCGATGAATGATATCGCAATCATCTCAATACTTAAAAATCATTTTTGTCACGTTCATAAAAATTCCACGAAAAAAGTTTTTTACTTCGATAGCTTGACAATTTTAATTCGACAGGCAAAATGTGCGACTAGTGAGAAACTGACTTTTGTCAATGACACCGTACGACACGGTATTCAATATTTTGCGATACAGAGAATTAGAGTTTTATCTCTTTTATTGTGGAGTGTTGTGTGTTTACCGACGTCAGTCTGAATTGAATGAATCAATACAATAGACGACGAACGGGGAATGGCCTTCCTTTGACGAGTCAGAGTCTCTTCCGCAGAAGTTAAAAGCATCCTTCCTTAAGGTGAAATTTTGGAAGGTAACCAACAAGCGGTTGGGGGGCGACGACTGTAAGGATCGACAGTCGGCGACTCGCGTCGTGGCCAGGATGTCACCCCCACCCTTTTCATATTATTCTGCCTGCACAGGTCAATGCCAAAAAGTTTGATCGGCTTGGGTGCGAATCTTAATCACAGAGTGACGGTGCTCCGGACTGCAATAGAGCGCTTGACCGCTTTGCCTGGGGTAACACTTTGTAGCGTGAGCCAAGTTTATGAGACTCAACCGATTGGCGGTCCGGGTGAGCAAAACGCATTCCTTAACGCGGCGATTCTGATTGAATCACACCATGATCCGGCCAGTCTTTTGTTGCTACTGAAAAAGTTAGAAGCCTCATGTGGTCGCACCATTGGCGCTCGTTGGGGACCTAGGACAGTCGATTTAGATCTACTACTTCATGACGATGTGAATACCGTATCTTCAGAGTTGATACTTCCTCATCCGCGGATGGCTTTTAGGCGATTTGCACTCCACCCCGCGTGTGATATTGCATCAGACATGATCCATCCCATCACAGGTCAAACATTAGAGCAACTGCTGAACCACCTTGATAAAACAGAAAATCACATTGAATTTCGCGGTGGTACGGAGCAGGAACGCAACGTTATCATGGACCTAGTTAGCAAAAAAATTGCTCATCACGGGATAAGGCTACAGAAAATCACTAGGAAGCATGAGGGTGTGCCTTTAAAAGGTAACGCAGCAACGTGGCTGATGGATGGTCAACCCATTGATTCCGGAGCAAAAAAGTCAAACATTGCGTCAAGAGCACCCCTCCCAAAATTGGTCGTTTTGCTTGAACCACGGAAACTTTATGAACCGCAGCTCGAATTCCTACCTCAATTGGAGCTGACACATTCAATCATCACCCAAGTCACGCCGGTTGACGACGTGACAGCCGCTATACTAGCCATGGCAAACCAACCTGTCCCTATGAAAAACCTATCACTTGAAGGCTGGTAAGCTACTAAGAAGTCCTGCGATGTCACACGTCGAAATCATAGCTGAAAACAGTGTCATGCGGGAAACAATAGAAAAAGTACGCGCCAAAGGTCGAATAGTTGGTTTTGTTCCTACAATGGGGGCGTTGCATGCGGGGCATCTCAGTCTGATTGAAGAAGCAAAAAATCGATGTGACGTCACCGTGGTATCGATTTTTGTAAACCCTCTCCAATTCGACGAGCAATGTGATCTTAAGAACTATCCGCGTGATCTTGCTGCAGATATCTCCAGCTTACAGCAACTATCTGTTGATTATGTTTTCACCCCTTCACCTGAGCAGATGTATCGTAGCGAACACTGCATGTCAGTTGATGTGGGTGAATTAGCCCATTTACTGGAGGGTCGATTTCGTCCGGGGCACTTTTCTGGAGTTGCCACCGTATTAATGAAACTATTCCACCTGATTCCCGCCAACATTGTTTTTTTTGGCACGAAAGATTACCAGCAACTCAAAGTGGTGCAGCAAGTTGTGGAAGACTCTAATCTCCCGATCGAGATAGTAGGATGTCCGACAGTGCGGGAAGAAGATGGATTAGCGATGAGTTCCCGAAATCGTCTACTGTCTCACGAAGAACGGCAGCGGGCGAAATGCGTTTTTGAATCGCTTGAATTGGCACAAAAAATTGTCGCTGAGGGGGAGCGAGATCCAAAAAACGTGATTCATAAAATGCGTAAGCATCTTCATCGGGCAGGTGTAAAGATTGATTACGTTGCCTTGGTAAACCCCGACACACTATATCCGGAAAAAGAATTGGTAAAAAACGCCCTCGCCCTTGTAGCCGTACGCATGGGATCTATCAGGCTAATTGATAATCGACTTATTCAACGGGGTGCAGGATAAGAAATCCATAAAACTTATCGCTTCTACAGATTATGCGGCAAACCCTTTTTTTTATCCCCGACCAGATTGGTAACCTGCCTGTATTCGGGGTGGGATTACTCCTAACGCTTTGGTTGATTGGTGGTGCACTCGTTCTTATTTATTTAATACGCAAACAGGGACTTAATGCAGATACGAAAAGCTATCTTCCCGTTTTTGTGATTGTTGGCTTGGGAATCATTTTTATTTTTCCGAACGTTGTTGAAGCCGGTAAGGGTCTACCAGTGCGAAGTTACGGCGTGATGACGATGCTGGCGATTATCAGTGCGATTAGTCTCGCAACCTACAGAGGAAAAAATTTTGGTATTTCAAAGGAAACGATTTACGCCTTCGCTTTTGGATTTTGCGTTGCCGGATTCATCGGCGCACGTATTTTTCACGTGATTGAATATTGGCAGGTCGCATACCGGAGAGAAAACCAGGACGGGACGCTTGCATTTTACCCGACGTTAACGGCAATTCTAAATGTTCCCCAAGGAGGTCTTGTCGTATACGGGGCACTGATCGGCGGAATGATTGCATTTATTTACCTTGTTCGTCGTTTCCATTTACCACCACTCGCGTTTGCGGATTTTATTGCACCAAGCATGCTGCTTGGACTTGCCATTGGACGCCTGGGATGTTTCCTTAACGGATGTTGCTTCGGTGGGCTATGTGATGTTCCGTGGGCGGTGACGTTTCCCGAAAGTAGCCCGCCTTACAACCAGCAGATAGAACGAGGATTACCTTGGGGAATTCAATTGGGAGTTCTTGGGCGTAGTGAATTTGCTTCCAGTGATCATTTGAATAAGACTCATTCCCATGGGTTGAAAGTCTTGTGGCGGAATACGGAAGTCGCGGAGCGTGGTCTTGATACAGGCCAAGAGATAAATCGGATTAATAATGTAAAAAATCCGAGCAGCGAACAGTTATGGGCCATCTTAAACTTGAATAAAAACCGTTTGGATCCGATATTGATTGAAACCAAATCGAAAAAGCTATATTCGCTTCCACTCGGAGAAAAACCCAAGAGAAGTCAACCAATCCATCCAACACAAATCTATAGTGCGATCTCAGCATTTCTTTTCTGCTTGGTATTATTAGCATACGCGCCGTTTCGCACTCGCGACGGGCAAGTATTTGGACTGATGATCACAATTTACCCGATCATACGAATCTTGCTTGAGATGATCCGAATCGATGAAATCGGTCAATTCGGTACGGGGCTGAGCATTTCACAAATCATCAGTATTTTGCTACTCGCAGGCGTTTCTATTTATTGGGTTTTTGTCTTACGACAGCCACGCGGGACACTACGATTCGAGGGGAACCACTTTACTGTTCCACGTGATCATTAAGGCATCCTTTTGAATATATAAGGTCTTAATTCTCTCAGGTTGGTTTAGGAACGCTTGGCCCAATTTGACATCAATCTGTGGAAAGTTGATCATACGATCAAGAACCGTAATGATTTAAGACATTAAAAAATAAGAGGGAACTTTCTACTGTGCTCAATGTCTAAACATGGAGTATCTCTTGAAAGCTAATATGCCCGAAGTCTCCGAAGAGGATCTCGAAATTATTCAAATGACCCTGACCGAATCCCCAGAGGCGTTCGGGGAGTTGGTCGAGAAATATCAGGCTCGACTTTATAGTTCTATTGTGCAGATTTTTGGTCCGCGGGACGCCGAGGACATTGTCCAAGATGCATTTGTAAAAGCTTTTCAGAATCTGGACTCATTTAAAGGCACGAGTGGTTTTTATACTTGGCGCTATCGTATTGGCTTTAACACCGCAGTAAGTCATTTAAGAAAACAGCCGGCAGTAAACTCAATTGACGAATTACAAGAGGCGATTGGTGACAATTTGTCCGATGACAGTCAACGACCGGATGATTCGCTGGAAAGAAAAGAGTGCAGTAGGCAAATTCAAAGGGCCCTGCAATTCTTGAGTGAAGAACACAGAACGATTTTGATTTTGCGAGAGGTCGAGCAAATGTCATATGAGGTGTTTGCAAATTTATTTCAGGTACCGGTGGGTACGGTTCGCAGTCGGTTGCATCGCGCAAGAATGTGCTTGCGAGAAGTGAGCAGCCAATATCTTGACACGGATGCCTAATAAATTTGTGTCCTTGGAAAAAATTTAAATAGCTGGTCGTCGAATAAAAATTGGATTACTCAGTTGGAAGACATTAAACGCGAAGAACTGATAAGCGCTTATCTTGATGGTGAGTTGGATGCGACCGAGGCCGCACGTGCGGAACAATGGATCGCTGAAGATCCTCAGGCAAAAAAGCTGTTTGAAGATTTAAAATTAATGCAGGATGCAATTCACCAATTGCCGAGTCATCCTTTAGAGAGCGATCTGACCCGCGGCGTCCTTGATCAGATCACCGATCAGCCCCTGGTTTCCGAGTCTGAGCATTCGAGTGCTTTTATTGTAGCGTCTTATTCCGAAGATTCTCCAATTGTCGAAGAACCCACACGGCGGGAGAGGGTATTGGTAAAATACACGAGTGAATATCACCAAGATTCAGAGGAGAAAGTACCTTCAACTGAATCCCCACAAAGGGATCGCCGCCGCATTTATTTATGGCCTGCGATAGCGGTAGCCGCCTCCGTATTGTTAATGATTTTCTCGCGTTCTGAGCAGAGAGAACAAGATGGATTGGTTGTCCAAAGAGACGCGTCGGTGAGGTTAAAAAAATTACCGTCGCAACAGGGATCGATTAAATCGATGGAAATTAATGCGTTTGAATTGCCGGTGGAATCGAGGTTAGATAAAGGACAAATTCCCAATAACCGGCCTGCAGGCGAATCGAAGGCTCGCGCCAGAGAGAATTATCAATCAATGAAGAAAGCAGCAGCGCCGAGGGCTGCAGTGCAAGACATTGCAAGAGACGAACCTCAAGACAAAGATCTTAATTCATTACCAGTATACACATTTGGTGTAGCACCCTCTCTCGATCTGACGCGACAGTTGGAAGATCTTATGAAAGACGTTCAACAAATCGGGTTGATCAAATTGGGCGTGAGGGAAAACAGTGAATCGACCCATCACATTTTCGAGCTATCTGGTGATGCGGAAGCAATTGAAAAAGCAATGAATTCACTAAAGAACACAGAAGGTATCAGCCTTGCCAATCGCGAATTTGTTACCCCCAAAGAGACGGAAAAAGAACAGTCAACGACGCGACAATTGCTAAGGGAACAACCCGATCTATTCAGCACAGAAGGGGTAGATATTCAGACTGCGCCGGGGCCGATTCGGCTTATATTTGTTGAGCCCTCTTCCTGATTATTTACCGTGTTCGCATAACGTTCTATTTTTAATGGTCGGTTCGATTAGCGAAACGAATCGCTTGTTCGATAAAATCGACTCCAATACGGTCCGACCACGCCTGAGCCAATTGGGTAAACAGGGGCCCTGGGCAGCCATCATGAATTGCGTTGCCATTAAACGATGTTACAGGTAGTAAACAAAAAGGAGTACTCGTTAAAAATATTTCATCCGCTTGAGTTACCTCTTCAGGAACAATTAAGCGGTGGTTCCAGTCGATGCCAAGGTCCGCCGCAAGTGTTTGGATGAAGCGCAAGCTGATTCCAGGCAGCGCGACTTCCCCAGGTGGCGAAAAAAATCCTTTCTCCCTCTTATACAGAAGAATATTAGCTGTCGATGCTTCAATCACATGGCCGTTTGCATCAAGGAGGATCGCACGCGCCCCAGGTTCTAGTCGAGATGCGGCCAAATCGGCAAGATAATAATGCATCCGACTTCGACACTTTAACTCAGTTGGCCAACTCTGTGGCGAAACTTCCTCTATTTCGGTCACGACGAGTGACTGCCCCTGATGATATTTTTTATCCCATAACTGAAAAGGCAACGGGAATGTATGCATTCCCACACAGGGTGGCCCCTGCGTTCCATTATGGAAGCGGGGCAGTCCACCGGGGGTGACAAACAGTGACAATCCCAAATCGTCGCCAGGTGCAAGAAGCTGATAATTCTGGGAAACTAAATTTGTTGCTATTTCCGCTAACTGGTTCAATGATTCAAGCGGTTTGAGTCCAACTATATCCAGTGATCTTTGCAGTCGAAGCAGGTGTTGATCCAATTGAAAAAGTCTTCCCCCAAACGAACGAAGTTGCTCCGTTACCGTCGTGCCTAGCGAAAAACCAGCATCGGTCACCGGAATAGCCATTTCCGAAACGGGCATAAAGCGACCGGCGAGATAACCTTGAGAGGGATGCATTACTTTATTATTGCGGGAAGAAGATCGAGCGAAAATCCCAGAATTGCAATGGGGTATTTCACTCGGAATGGCCCGCTAGCGAATGTTCGGACATGTTTTCCGATTGAACTGAACCCGGAAATACGCCTTCCCGAATCCGCTGCATTGCGCTCCACGAGTGGAGATAAGCTTGCAAGGCATGTTCTTTACCAAGCGACGAGCTTACGTTGAACTGTTTGATTTTTTCCTTTTGCTCCGTAGTCAAACTTCCCACCGGCAGCCCAGTGTATCCAAGCGCCGTCGGTCCACGCCGACCGCAATGACAATAAATTTTTCCATAGTGTTTTAGGACCCAATCACAGTGATTGTTAATCAAAGTAAGATGGTCTGTCACGTTCAAAGCGTTTCCGAACCGACGATCTGGCAAAAGCCAATAGCTGTCGAGGGCAGCTGCGAACAATGTAACTCGATATGCCTCAGGAACCGATTGAGTTCTGATGCTTGTTTGATTCAACTCGCCCCCTGCCAATAGCTCTAGTGCTGCAGAAACGACCTGGGCTCCAAAGCTAAAGCCGATCAAGCTAACCGATGACTCCCCCGGGATCTGTCGAAGCACTCCGGCCAAACGTAATCCGGCCGAGGTCGTGCGAGCGGCTTTTAAGCGGGCATCGGGAACCGGGCGATTAAGAACTCTGGAAGCTGGCCAGGACCAGATGATAAATCGAACTGGTGGTTGATTCTCATCACCACGAATCAAATTTTTATAGACAGTTAATCCAGTCGAAAATGCCTCGCTTGCCGTCGTAAGATTTCCATGCACCCAGATCACGGTCTGGAAATCTTCAGACCCGGAAAAAACGTTCTCGAAATATGCTTCACCCCAATGTTGACTGTTGAAATTATATTTCCAGGTCACAAGCCCTTCAGTGAGTTCTTCCACCGGAATTAAATGTTCATGTGGAGGACAACCTAAGCTTCTGCAGCTAAGCAACCAAACTTCATCATGAACCCGAAGGCGAACGGTTTGCTTCTTCGGGCAATTCGCACTTCCCACTTCGTCAGCCCAACTGACGGTGTGAAGAAGAATAACCAAGCCCAATAGCAGCCAAATTTTCGGGGTGCGCATTCTTATACCAATGGACGGCAAGACGGATGGAATGAACATCGACATTAATGAGTAGTTGTTCATGGTTAAAGCGTCACAATTCAAATATAGATTTTTAAATCCGATCAATCCAAATAATATGAGCAGACAAACCGTAACAATTGTTCGGGCACACAAAGCATAGCATCCGTAAAAGGTCCCCAAATGATGAAAATAAAAATCATCTGTTTCGTTTGCACATCATCCGGCGTGTTGTAGAGTTGGTTGTCGAATTGTTTTGCCTCCAATAAGAACACCCTTACGGAGATTTAAGCCATGAAAAGGCTTCTTATTCTTGCAGCCCTAGTGGCTATTAGTGTCGGTTGCAATCGACACCATTGTCGGAAAATGAGTCGAGGTGCCCCCTGGCGTTGTGGGACTCAGCAGATGATGCCCTGCAACCCTTGTGCTCCCTGTAACCCTTGTGCACCTTGTATGCCCTGCGATCCATGCAGCAGTGTTTCCACAGGTTCCGGTTTTTCAGGCTGTTCCACGTGTAGCACGCCCAGTACTTATGAGCAGGGGGTGGTTCTGGGATCCGGCAACGCCGTAAATCCACCCACAATGACGCCGGTTGCTCCCGGTTCATGATCAAAATCGGTATATTCGCCACATCAAAGTCCGCATGGATCCTGACATGCGGACTTTTTTATGCGCGCACCCGGTTGAATCACGACCTACTATTCATTGTCTTTTTCTCCCCCGGAAACCACACAACTGTTTAACTGCTGCTTACCTGCTGCGGGAGCGTCATCTCATGCGTATCTCTTTGCTGTTACTGTTAGTGTCCTTTCCTAGCATCGGATTTGGGCAGTTTCTGGATGACAAGAACACATCGTCAGCAGAACGTTTAGCCCATCAGAAATCGGTTCAGATGCAGGTCGGTGTTGTGATACATGCGAGCGCGAGTCCACTGAAGGGGATAAAATGTAGTGTGCCAATTCCAATGGAATGGCCTGAACAACAAGTGAAGGTAATGCAGGAGGAGTCTTCACCTCAGGTCCGACGAGTTTCCTACGAAATGATAGGTGATTCTGTCAAACGGATGGTGATGCAAATCCCATTTGTCGGGCCGGGGGAGACAGCAAAGGTTTTAGTTACCCTCGAATGTGTGCGACATCATATTGTCGCACCAGAAGATACCGATCAATACGCCATCCCAACACGCAAACAACTGACTCCTGCCCTGCGGAAATATCTTGGACCCAGCCCGTTCATTGAGACCAAACATTCCAAAATCCGCAAGCAAGCCAAAGAATTTATGAAAAACGGAGACAATGCCTGGAGCCAAGTCGAGGCTATGTATGATTGGGTTCGCAACCATGTGACCTATAAAAATGGGCCCCAGAAGGGTGCTTACAAGGCATTCAAAGAGAAGGAAGGAGATTGTGAGGAATTGACGGCGCTCTTTGTCGCCTTTTGCCGCGTGAATGGAATACCTGCAAGAACGGTATGGATTCCAGGACACTGCTACCCCGAATTTTATCTTGTAGACTCCCAAGGCGAGGGACAATGGTTTCCTTGTCAGGCAGCAGGCACAAGAGCCTTTGGCAGCATGCCGGAATATAGGCCAATTCTGCAGAAAGGTGACAATTTCAGGATTCCCGAAAAATCAGGTCGGCAATGCTACGTTTCTCAACAATTGAAAATTGCAGATGTCCCTGGTGGATCGAATCCGAAAATTGAGTGGGTCGAAAAAATTCTCTCTAATTAACGCTCATAGCCTGCTGTCACCCCTCTTCGCACACCACCGTTTCCCTCGTTAGACTCCATTCTTCATGAGCAACTGGTTTGCGTTCCAAGTGGACCCGACAATTTACGAGTGGCGGTGGGACCCTTTTTATGAATGTCCAAGAAGTCAAACATCCCCTTATCCAACATCACCTCACCCGATTGCGCAATCATCAGACAGCACCTATCGAATTTAGAAATTTAATTCGCAGAGTTGCCGTGCTGCTCGCTTATGAGGCAACAAAAGATCTCCAGATAAAGCCCATCGATATTGAGACACCGCTCGTTTCCACACAGGGATCAACACTTGCCCAAAGTGTCGGTTTAGTTCCGATCCTTCGAGCGGGACTGGGAATGGTAGACGCGGTGCTTGACTTGATACCACAAGCCGAGGTTTGGCATCTCGGTCTCTATCGCGATGAAAAAACAGCCCGTCCGGTAGAATACTACAAAAAATTTCCGCACAGCGAACCTGTCGACGTCGCTTTGGTGCTCGATCCCATGCTCGCTACAGGAGGATCGGCCACTGCCGCTGTATCCACGCTTCGAGCATGGGGGGTTCCGAAAATAAAACTGTTGACTGTGATCGCCTCTCAAGATGGCATTCAGGAAGTTCATCAACAAGATTCAGACGTTCAAATATTTGTCACCGCGGTCGATCCCCAACTTAATGACGATAAATTTATTGTTCCTGGACTGGGCGATGCGGGAGATCGAATTTTTAATACTTTTAAACAACGCGATTGACTTCGTGTCTAGACTACCGGCAAGGAAAATCGCTTGGTGAGGCTTTTAGGTTTATGGAACGTTTGATCAGCTGCATCGGACTTCTGGCTATGCTTGGCTTTGCCTACCTGCTTAGCTCCAATCGCAAAAGATTTCCTTTTCGGGTCGTTGTGGGAGGCCTGATTCTGCAGATTTTATTCGCGCTGTTGATTCTGTGGACGCCGCCCGGCAAAGCGATATTTCAAGCCGTGGGTGATATTTTCACAAATATGATCGCCTACGTGGATGATGGATCGCATTTTATGTTTGGGATGCAACGCGAATCCCAGGTTCCGATCTCTGTTTCAAATAAAAATAACAGTCAGACGTTGAGTTTATGGGAACACGAGGATGAGAATCGTATTGAGCATTTGGTGGGAATGCTCAAGAACGAAAGCGGTGCCGTGACCATCACCGTAGGAGCACAACAGAAAATCTTTGACTTGAATGCGGCGGACTGGGAGGCGCAGTTGCGGCAGTGGTTTTTGTCTGCGATGGACGCCTTTCGTGCCGATGGATTTCCCCGGACCAGACAATTACTCTCTTCCTTTGCTTTCGGCGTATTGCCAACAATCATATTTTTCTCTTCGTTGATGTCGATGCTGTATTATCTCGGTATCATGCAGAAGGTTGTTTCTTTTTTTGCGTTGATAATGCAGCGATCTCTCGGGACGAGTGGGGCCGAAACGCTCTCCGCAGCTGCCAATGTCTTTGTCGGTCAGACTGAGGCACCACTGGTCATTCGACCTTATGTATCGAAGATGACGCAATCAGAACTGATGGCGGTGATGGTGGGCGGGTTTGCCACGATTGCCGGCGGTGTTTTGGCGGCCTATGTAAGTTTTGGTATCGACGCCGGGCATCTGATTACAGCCTCAGTGATTTCAGCGCCAGCTGCCCTTCTGATTGCAAAAGTTATGCAGCCGGAGACCGAACATTCTGTCACGATGGGAAAGGTAGAGCTTCATGTCGAAGAGAAAGAATCGAATTTGATTGAGGCTGCTGCGGCTGGAGCCACCGCGGGTATGAAATTGGCTATCAATGTAGCCGCGATGTTGATCGCCTTTTTAGCAATCATCGCAATGGTAAATGGTTTGATCGGCTGGATGGGCGGTTGGTTTGGATTTGAAGATGCTCATCGGTGGACGCTGGAGAAAGGCCTCGGCTGGCTCTTCTGGCCACTGGCGTATCTGATGGGCATCCCGGCCGACGATTGTGGTGCAGCAGGGCAACTACTGGGAACGAAGATGGTGGCCAATGAATTTGTGGCCTATCTTCAACTGGGTGAAATGCTGGAGTCAGGGCCGGAGACATTTTCAGAGAGAACAGTTACGATTCTTACCTATGCCCTTTGTGGGTTTGCGAATTTTGGATCTATCGGAATCCAGTTGGGTGGCATCGGTGGTGTGGCCCCCGATCGCCGTGGTGATTTAGCCCGATTGGGTTTACGGGCGATGCTCGGGGGAACATTGGCTGCATTCATGACCGCTTGTATTGCCGGAATTCTAACCTAGAAAAGCCTTATGAGGATTCTCTTAACAGAAGATGAATTAAAAGAGGGCGTTGCCAGAATGGCGACACAGATCAGCGAGCGCTACGCAGATCGTCCTTTGACTATCATTGGCATCCTCACTGGCAGTGTGGTGCTTATGGCAGATGTGATCCGATTGTTGGAAATGCCGCTTCGTGTGGGTGTACTGCAAGCCCGTAGTTACCACGGAGCCACAACCACCCGCGGTCCGCTGATTATCAACGATGAATTGATGCCCGATATTGAGGGGCGAGATGTGCTGCTGCTGGATGACATCTTCGATACCGGACACACACTCAAAGAGGTGACTGCCCGGATCCAAAAACTGAATCCCGCGACGGTTCGCAGTGCCGTCCTGCTCTACAAGGAAGGTCGTCAGGAGGTGGCGTCGGTCCCTGATTTTATCGGATTCAACATTCCGGACGAGTTTGTTGTTGGGTATGGTCTCGATTATGAAGACGCTTATCGGAATCTGCCTTATCTCGCAGCGCTAGAGGAAGAAGATCTTCAGCAGGCAGCTGTTGACCAGCCATAATCGATACCGGTTCATACCCGGTTTAGAAAATCCCGATTTCCGGGCAGCAAATCGTCCTGTGCAAGCAGTTCTTTTCGGGTCATCCAGAAAATGCTTTCGACTTCTTTCGGATTCGCACATGGTAACGCATTTCCGGTAATGACTGCTGACCACCAATGAACTCTGGTATTCGATCGACCAATGCTCTCCCAGAGTTTTTCTCCAGGAATAATCTCGACCGCTATCTCTTCCATCAGCTCACGACAGAGTGCGACTGGTTGACTTTCACCTGCCTCAATACCCCCTCCCGGGAAGCAGAGTTTTCCAGGAGCCACAACATGCGCCGAACGACGGATGACCAGAAAACGTTCCTCCTGCTGAATGACGCCAACGACGCCTTCACGTTGGATAGAAGAATGGGATTTTGAATTATTTGTCACAATCGCCGCGCCTTGCTCGTGGGTAGAACCACACCGGGGTAACCTAGCTTTCATCTAAACCAAAAAACGCATGCGGTAGTAGCACGTTGAGGGATAGTTCGGTCACCGGTTTTTCACCAGAGGTATCAACCAGAAAAATTTTAATATCGGGCGCAAATTCATGCAGCACCTGACGGCACGCGCCGCATGGGGCAACGCCACCCGGAGATGCAATGGCAATCAGGTCAAACTGGCGTTCCCCCTCAGAGATTGCGTTGAAAACGGCCGAGCGTTCTGCACAAATGGTCAGTCCATACGAGGCATTTTCTACGTTGACACCCCGATAGATGACATCATTTTTACCGAGCAGTGCAGCACCGACCCGGAACTTGGAATACGGTGCATAGGCAGTCTCGCTAGCCTGTACGGCAGCCGAGAGGAGTGCTTCTTTATGCTGCTGATCCATCCGATGGCCTCTTTAGGGTTTTATAGTGGATGTCCTTATGCCGTCACACGGTCCATAATCAATGGAGGTGCGGTCTGCTTTTGAGGTGCGATTTCAATCGCGTTATACAGTTTATCGATCCACGGCTGATCCGGGGGAGACGATGCAAAAATCCGAAATAGATCCTGACCCTGCTCTACCGCATCACCCACTTCGACACACAGTTCAATCCCGACGGACCGATCAATCTCCCCACCCAACGTTTGCCGTCCACCTCCGAGTTGGACGACAGATCTGCCGAATGTGCCGGCGTGAATAGCGTGCACAAATCCATTCTGCTTGGAAGAGACCACAAGACTTTGTGCCACCTTACGAGGCGCATCCAGATTGCCCCCTTGCGCTGCGACCATTTGCGCAAATTTTTCCCGCGCTATCCCCCTGTCAAGCAGGGATGCCAAGCGTATATTTGCCGCTTCGATTTCCGCTTCGATATTGGCCGCTAACAGTGCTTCACATCCCAATGCAATTGAGATGGTCCGCACAGAATCAGGGCCGTTTCCCTCTAAGACTTTAACCGCCTCATCGACCTCTATCGCGTTTCCCAGCATGTTTCCTAGTGGTTGCTCCATATTTGAAATCAGTGCCGATGTCCTAACACCCATCTTCTCACCCAGATGCACCATGCTGGTTGCCAGCCCGCGGGCATCCTCTGGGGTCTGCATGGAGCTGCCCGATCCGCATTTAACATCCAGCACCAACGCGTCGAGACCCTCAGCCAACTTTTTGCACATAATACTGCTGGTGATCAGAGCCAACGATGGAACTGTGGATGTCACGTCACGGAGCGTGTACCACCTTTGATCCGCCGGGGCAATTTGGCTGCTGGTTCCGGTGATAGCGCAACCCACATCTTGAACTTGTTGCTGCATTTCAGCCAGCGATAGGTCAGTGCGAAAACCGGGGATGGATTCCAGTTTATCCAGGGTTCCACCCGTAATGCCGAGTCCCCGCCCCGATATCATCGGCACCCGTAGACCACAGCATGCCAGAAGCGGTGCCAAGACTAGCGATACTTTGTCACCCACACCGCCAGTGGAATGCTTGTCGATCAATGGTCTGGTATCAGAGGGCCACTCAAGCGTTGTGCCACTTTCGAGCATTGCCATGGCCAAGGCATAAACCTCTTCCTCCTGCATTCCCTGAATACAGATCGCCATCGAAAAGGCCGCCATCTGATAATCGGGAACCTCGCCACTAACAAAAGCATTCACGATCCACCGAATCTCATCGGCAGAGAGTAGTTTTGCATCTCTTTTTTTTGCGATAATTTCCGAGGCGTGCATCTTCATGATGTGTATTCTTTTGGTGACAAAATTTTCTGTCACCTCTATTGTTGTCGCTTCTTTTATCGCTTCAACCGTTTAACTTAAAGTTTGTTGCGTTCCAGGTTTAATCTGGAGAATGTTTCTGTAGTATCCCCAGTACAAGTTTGCTTATTTTTTCTCCGGCCACGGCCGCTGTCTCAAGGACTTCCTCCGCGGTAGTTTCACTGAGCGCATCAGGAGAGCAGACGTTTGTAATTGCAGAAAACGCTAACGTACGTACTCCATGCGCCTGGGCCACTAGCACCTCGGGAATGGTCGACATCCCCACTGCATCGGCACCAACACGGCGGAGGTAACGATATTCAGCGCGGGTTTCGTAATTGGGGCCGAGATGTCCGGCGTAAACCCCAAGTGGTGCTTCAAAGTCATGCTTTCTAGCAATTTGTTGTGCGAGGCGATTCAATTCGGGATCGTATGGTCGCAGTGTTGACTGCATCCAACCGCCAGCCGATTGCCCGGGCATTCCCTGCTGCGGTTTTCTATGCATTCGATTCAGATGCCCACTCAGAATCATCACATCTCCGGCAGAAAACTGCGGATTGAGTCCACCTGCGGCGTTGGAGACAATCAACGTTTGAATCCCTAACCTGCACATTACCTCGACCGGCAGCGTGATCTCGTCTGTGGCGTACCCCTCATAGAGGTGAAACCGACCCTGCATGACGATCGCCTCGACGCCTCCTAAACATCCACAAACAAATTGCCCCTGGTGTCCAATCGCGGTTGATCGGGCCAGGTAGGGTGTTTCCTCATAAGGGACACAGGTGGCTTGTTCGACCAATTCGGCAAGTCCACCTAACCCACTGCCGAGGATGATGCCAACGTTTGGAGTGCTGCGATATTGGCTGGCGACATATTTGGCTGCTTCGCGGGCCGACTCGCTCAGGGAAGCTGCATGTTCATCCATGACATGTCTGCCCGCCCGGGGCTTTCCCTTTTGAGATTATGAGACGATTCATCACAGTGCGTTATTGCGAATTGCCGATGTGCGCGACGATACCGGCAACCAGGGCACGTAATTTTGGTTCTGCCGCATTGGCGGTTGCGATGATTTCATCAACCACTGCCGGTTTCAGGGCGTCTGGTAGGCACATGTCGGTCACCACAGAAAAACCAACCACCCGCAGACCACAATGGACGGCCGTAATGACCTCGGGAACGACTGACATGCCCACCACATCGGCACCGATGAGTCGCAGAAACCGGTATTCGGCCCGTGTCTCAAGATTGGGGCCGGTGACCGAGACTAACACCCCTTTGTGGGCGACAAAGTCGTTTTTTCGTGCAATGGACAATGCCGTATCGACCATTTCGAGACTATAGGGCTCTGACATATCAGGAAAGCGTGGCCCGAGTCGATCGTCATTAACCCCGATCAGCGGATTGTCAGTCATTAGATTAATATGGTCCTCAATCACCA
>JAYYJN010000113.1:0-3335 GCA_036146215.1 Planctomycetota bacterium | reverse complement strand
GAGGCAATGACCATGCTGGGCGATAAAAATGAAGCGCGTAAACTAGCGCGTAAAGCCGATGTGCCCGTGGTGCCGGGAAGTGACGGGTTGATTGAGGAGGAGGAGATTGCCCTATCGGTGGCTCGTGAGATTGGTTACCCGGTATTGGTGAAGGCATCTGCGGGTGGTGGTGGTAAAGGGATGCGTGTCGCGCTGAATGACCTTTCTCTCAAGCAAGCAATCCAACAAGCCCGGCGCGAAGCGGAGGCCGCCTTTGGCGATGGCAGTGTCTATCTCGAGAAGTATGTAGAACATCCGCGTCACGTCGAAGTCCAGGTGGTGGCAGATCAGCACGGCAACGTGGTGCATCTGTGGGAGCGGGACTGCAGTGTGCAGCGTCGACACCAAAAGTTAATTGAAGAGAGTCCATCACCGAATGTTGATCAGCAAACGCGAGAGGCGATTTGTGCCGCTGCGGTGAGAATGATAAAAGCGGCCGATTACACGAATGTAGGGACGGTTGAATTTATTGTCGATCAGGAGGGCAACTTTTATTTCATTGAAGTCAATGCCCGGGTGCAGGTGGAGCATCCTGTGACTGAAATGGTAACGGGCATTGACATTATCAAGACACAGTTGCGGGTCGCAGCGGGCGAAGAACTACCATTTCGCCAGGAAGATATTAAATCTGAAGGTGCCTCCATCGAGTGCCGCATCAATGCGGAAAATCCGGATCGCAACTTTCAACCTTGTCCCGGTAAGATCGAGAGCATGTTTATCCCCGGCGGACTGGGAGTGCGATTCGATTCGCACACTCACGCCGGATATACGGTTTCACCTTTTTATGATTCGATGGTCGGGAAGTTGATTGTCCATCAGCCGACGCGGCGTGAAGCGATTGAGTGCATGCTCAGGGCGCTCGGGGAACTGCAAATTCAGGGAATTGCGACCACCTGTTCTCGACATGAAGAGATTCTCAGGCATGCTGCGTTTGTCGAATCGCGGATTGATACAACCTTCGTCGAACGGACATGGGATCAATAGATTGGAATCTCGTGCTTGCGCGGCATTGAATCGCGTAGCGTGCCGGCAGGTTTTTCCGTTGGCCCAAAAACAAAAGCGCAATATTAGCTAACAGTAGTTTTGCTCAGGAGTTTTAAAAATGTCTGATGCCTCGGCTCTCTCGCGACCCCCCGCGTCGCCTACGAAATTCCGCCGGGTGGCAATTTTATTTGCGGGCGGCCCTGCACCGGCAGCAAATGCAGTCATTTCGGCGGCGGCGATCTCATTTTTGCGCAACGGGATCGAAGTGGTCGGTATTAAGTACGGCTATTCGGGTTTGATTCAATTCGGTGAGGATTATCAGCTCCAGGAAGATCGCGATTATCTGCTGGTGGATCAGAAGACGCTTCGTCGCACAAGAAATTCTCAGGGCATTTTACTTGGAACCGCCCGCGATAATCCCGGGAAATTGGTTTCATCCCCCGAGCATCTGCATGATCCTGAGCGGAGCGCTCCTCTGAAGGCCGTCTATGAGGGCCTACGCAGTTTGGGCGTCGATGCCTTGATTTCGATTGGTGGCGATGACACGCTGAAGACGGCAAATAAATTGAAGATGTATCAGGATTTGCTTCCGGCCGACGCGCAGCGGATACCTGTCGTACACTTGCCGAAAACCATCGATAACGATTACACCGGAATCGATTTCACTTTTGGTTACTTCACCGCTGTGGAAACACTGGCCGAAGAAATTCGGAATGTGGTAATGGATGCAGAGGCGAACAAGGCCTACTTTCTCGCCGAGACAATGGGTCGCAGTGCGGGATGGCTGGCTTACGGTGCAGCGATTGCGGGTGAGGCCAGTCTTGTAGTGAGCGTGGAAGATATTATCGGTGAATTCCGAAGTGAAGAAGAAGTCGTTGATCCTGAGACCGGTGAGGTCACGCGGCGTCCCACGATGAACATGGAAAATGTGATTGAACGTATCGTGGCAACCATGCGAATCCGCGAAGAGCAAGATAAAAAACACTTCGGAGTTATTGTAATTGCTGAAGGTCTAGCGGAATTTTTACCGCAAAAATACCTGGAAGGCGTTCCCCGCGACGACCATGGGCACATTTCGATTGCCCAGATCGATCTCGGTCGACAAATGGCGGGCCTGGTCGCACAAGAGTATACGAGACAGACAGGTAAGCCGAAGAAAATCACGCCCTTGCAACTCGGTTATGAATCGCGATGTGCCAAGCCACATGCCTATGATGTGATGCTTGGAAGTCAGTTGGGTGTGGGTGCCTATCGGGCGCTGGTGGAGGATGGTCTCAATGGAGTAATGGTTTCGGTGAAAGGCCAGTTGGAACTAACTTATGTACCCTTTGAAGATCTGGTGAATCCAGAAACATTGGTGACAACGGTTCGTTTTATTCCCTCGGGATCCGATTTCCAGATGCTAGCACGCTTCCTGGAAACCTACGTTAACGACCGTTAAAACGTTTCTTCGTCGCTTAATATTCCCTTGGTACTCGGGATTCCGCTGGTGCGTGAATCAAATTCCACCGCCATGCGTATTGCCCTTGCCATGCTTTTGAAAATAGCTTCACTGATGTGATGACTGTTACGTCCATAATGCACGAGTACGTGCAAGTTGCAGAGTGCATTCGATGCAAATGCTTTACAGAATTCCTCGACCAGCTCAGTATCAAATTCGCCAATCTTGTCTGAAGGAAATTCAGCGCGAAAACTGAGTTCGAAACGACCACCCATGTCGACTGCGACAGTGCAGAGTGTTTCATCCATCGGCAGTGTGAAGTGGCCATAGCGACGTATGCCGCCCTTATCGCCCAGGGCTTTCCGCACCGCCTGTCCGAGACAGATTCCAACGTCCTCCACCGTATGGTGTTGGTCGACGTGCAGATCTCCCTCTGCCGTTACTTTTAGATCCAATTGACCGTGGTAGGCAAGCAATTGCAGCATGTGATCAAAAAAACCGATTCCGGTCGAGATATGGGCTGTGCCGCTTCCATCGAGTGAAAGTGAGACCTCCACCGCAGTTTCTGTGGTCTTACGTAGGTGACTTTGGGTTCGTTCGGGCATCGCTCAAGAGTTTGCGTCGTGGTGAGTCAGCTATGAAGCTATGAATTGAATAAGTCTAAAAAACGACTTCTCACAATATATAAGCAATTGTACATGCTTTATTTCAAATAACCGCCGATTCAGTTTAAAAATGCTGACTCGTTGCGAATTTTTTTGGAATTTTCCTTTTATCCGGTCCGAATGGATTCCTTGGCCTATCGTATTGCTGCACCCGTGGCAAACGGGCATCGGCGGTGGCCCCAGCGCGGGATGTGTCATAAACTGAA
>JAYYJN010000112.1:0-11241 GCA_036146215.1 Planctomycetota bacterium | reverse complement strand
GGGCAGAGCGGCTGCTCTTTATGTGCTTTTTAAACCCCTAACTCCGAGCCTGTGCCCGTGATGGCTGAATCGCCACCCAGCGACGATCTGTTTGCCGATAGCACGATGACGTTTGGCGAGCACCTCGAGGAGTTGCGTCACTGTCTGGTGCGATCATTGCTTGCGCTATTGGTGGGAACCGTCTGCGGATTAGCGTTTTCTGATTGGGTCGTACGGGTGGTCAATGGACCGCTCGAGCAAAGTCTACAGGGTTATTATCAGTCGACCGCAGTGGTTCGGTACGAGGCGTTTCTTCGCGAGCGGGAAGCAGAGGGGAAAACATCGCCTTACACACTGGGTCAAGTCGAAGATTTTGTCGACCGTCAGCACTACATCTACCGCATGTACTTTGTACATCCCGCTGCGGTGCGAACAGAACTGGGCCTGACTGATCTTGGAAATTCCCCGAGTGTTTCGGCGTCGCCACAACCGGTGCCACCGGTGGCGGCGGAGGCGGCAGAGGTGCCTGTGTCTGCAGACAAGCTGCTCTCTGCGAGTGATTTAGTACCGCTTTTCGTCTGGCGACCGATGGACGATGACGAGCGGATGAGCGTCAAGTCGTTGAGTCCCACCGAAGCCTTTATGATATGGCTTAAGGCCGCCGTGGTGAGTGGATTCGTGCTTGCAAGCCCCGCGATCTTCTACTTCGTTTGGTCTTTTATTGCAGCAGGACTCTATCCGCATGAAAAACGTTACGTTCACATTTTCCTGCCTTTCAGTATTGGACTGTTTCTGGCCGGTGCGCTGTTTTGCTTTTTCGGTGTTTTTCCTACGATTTTAAAATTTCTATTTGCGTTCAATGCCGATCTGGGTATCGACCCAGATCCGCGGATCAGCGAGTGGCTGAGTTTCGCGATCTTCCTTCCGCTCGGTTTTGGCCTAAGTTTTCAATTGCCGTTGGTGATGCTTTTTCTGGAACGCATCGGAATCCTCAGCGTTGATGTTTATCTCGCAAAATGGCGGATGGCAGTTCTGGTGATTTTTGTGATTTCGATGATGCTTACACCCGCCGATCCGATTAGCATGTTGGCGATGGCGATGCCCCTTTCAGGACTCTATTTTTTGGGCATCCTGCTCTGCCATTATTTTCCGCGGCGGAAGGGTTTTCTCGAAGAGTGACAAGCGATAAGGAAGATTCAATTAAATCGCTTCGCTTCCACGCTCGCCTGTGCGGATCCGAATGCAATCATCCATTGGCAAGATAAAAATCTTGCCATCCCCGATTTCCCCGGCATCCCCGGTACGACCTCCTTCCGTGATCGCTTGAATGGTCGGTTCGACGAATGCGTCATTCACCGCAATTTCAAGGCGTACCTTTCGGAGCAGATTGACAGCAAGGTCATGTCCGCGGAATGTCTCGGTGTGCCCCTTCTGTCGGCCAAAACCCTGCACATCCATCAAAGTTAGGCGAAATACCTCGACTTGGGTCAGGGCCCGTTTTACCGCCTCCAGGCGACTTGGTTGGATGATGGCAACGATTAATTTCATGTAGGATCCGTGCTTCGCGTGATAGCCACAATGGATGACCTCAAACAGGATCGTATCGGTGGTGCTTCGAGCGAGCAAGGGCTTAAACAAGCCCGTTCAGTCAAAGAGAATTCGACAGAGAATGAAAATACCCCGGCCCGGGCGAGCTTAGGCGGAATGCTCACCCGGACCACTGGGGTTACTTTGTTATCTTGGTCGGAATTTAAAGTACCCCGGCCCGGGCGAGCTTAGGCGGAATGCTCACCCGGACCACTGGGGTTACTTTGTTATCTTGGTCGGAATTTAAAATACCCCGGCCCGGGCGAGCTTAGGCGGAATGCTCACCCGGACCATTGGGGTTACTCTCCGAAAAATACCCCGGCCCGGGCGAGCTTAGGCGGAGTGCTCACCCGAACCATTGGGGTATCCTTCTGGATTCGAAACCAAAGCCAATTGCTCTCGGTTGGCTTAAACCTCCTTTTATGTTCCCACCGGAGAGACGTGGTCTTCCGTGAGTTGGCTTTGTGGATACGCGTGCATTCCATGCTCGCTTATATCGAGTCCGCGAGTTTCCTCTTCCGCGGAAACGCGGAGGATACCCACAGCTTTGAGAATCGCAAACACGATGAGCATCGTGAAGAAAGCCCAAGCGCAGATAACCGCGGTCCCGATGAGTTGTGTCCCGAAAGACACACCCTCTGCGGTGCCGAAGATTCCTGTCGCCAGACCTCCCCAAATACCACACAAACCATGCACCGGCCACGCACCGACCGGATCGTCGACCGATAGTTTGTCCAAGAGCACGATGCCGACCACAACGAGCAGGCCGGAGACAAGTCCAATCACGATCGATGCCCAGAGTGCAACTTGATCGCAATTTGCCGTGATCCCCACCAAACCTGCCAAAGCACCGTTGAGTGCCATGGTGACATCAGGCTTACTGAACATTACCCAACCAACGATCATTGCCGCCACGGCACCGGCTGCTGCCGATAAGGTCGTGGTCACTGCAATGTAGGTTGTGATGTTGGCGTTATCCGCACCCCAGTAAGTAAGTTGACTTCCCGGATTAAAACCATACCAGCCAACCCAGAGAATTAAGACACCGAGAGCAGCAAAGGTAATGTTGTGTCCAGGCATGGCCACGGATTTACCTTGCACAAATCGGCCGATTCGTGGGCCCAAGACGATTGCTCCGGCCAGTCCGGCAAAGCCGCCGACCGCATGCACAACAACAGACCCCGCAAAATCTTGAAAGCCCATTGCGTCAAGCCAACCACCGCCCCATTTCCACATCCCGCTGATGGGATAGATGAAACCGGTCAGAATCGCACTGTAGATCAGATAAGACTTGAACTGCATTCGACCAGCTACGGCACCCGATACGATCGTGGCAGCCGTCGCGGCAAATGCAACCTGAAAGAGAAAATCAGCGCTGGGTGAATAGTCGGACGTGGCGTCGACCGCGGGACCCATCTCCATGCCACCGATTCCTGCTCCACCAAAACCAAACCACTTACCCTCGTAATCACCACCCGGGTACATCAGCCCGAAACCGATGAAAAAGAAGAGTAAAACGCCGACGGAGAGGTCCATTACATTCTTAAATAGAATGTTAATGGTGTTTTTCGCGGCGTTCATGCCGACCTCAAGCATCGCAAAGCCAGCCTGCATGAAGAGTACTAACACCGCACAAACGAACATGACGATCGTGTTGAACGTGTAGGCCGCGTCCTGCTCGGGAGTTGCAGCGGCTGCTGCCTCCTCTTGTGCCAGTGCCGCAGCGGGAGACAAAACGAGAGAAAAAACTACGGCAGTAACTGCCAGTGCGACGAGACTGGTCATTCGCCAGCCTCTGAGCCGCCCGATAAAATCTTTCATAACATTGCCCTTTTCAGAAGGATAAACAGAAGGATATGGCACAGTCCTCGCCCACGACGACAAGCTGTCGACGGCTATGCCTTAAGACCCACCAGGGTCACCGCCTCCTGAATGCAAACGCCGTGCCAAGATGCTAGCACCAGGACTTTTTTGTGCGGTAGTTGCTGAAAATCCCGTATATCGGGTTCTGATTTAGTGATTAGGCAACCGGTGAGTTTTTACCGTGTGCGACCAGTGCTAGGCAAACGGGCAGCCGTTGCGTAAGAAGGGCGCGTACCTGCTGAAACGCAATACCGTCAGTAGAGCCAGATCGCATCCAGCCCAAACGTCCAGAGATCGGCGCGGCGGTAGGCACCGCCGAGAGGGTCATATCGCAGACCGGGATTGGTGCCCATTCCATTTGCCCAATCATGTCGAATTTCTGGTCGAAGTCGGAAATTGTTGTTCGGACGATAATTGAGTCCCAGCGTGATCCCCCAATAATTTGCCCGGTTGAGTGCCGGAATCGATTGACCAAGCGCGTTGACTTGGTTCAGGTCAGCGCGATCGACTCGCACCCCCTGTGGATCGGAAAACCACTCACAGCGGATCCCAGCCGCCCAGCGATGACTAAAATTGTAAAACAAATAATGAATAACACTGTACCACTGCGTTTGATTGATTCCCTGCGCTTGATTGGTATCCTGATTTAGCCCGAAATCGGTTTGAAAAATATAGGTCCAATTCTTTCCGAGCATTTGCTGCCAAACGAAGCTCTGATCATAAATATTTCCATCACTCATGGTGGTCGGACCTCCGCCCACTCCGCCTGAATGGATCGTGGAACCGCTGCCCCAGTAACCGGCTGAGACTGTCCACATCAAGCTCGTTCTCTCGTCGGGCGTCTGGTACTGGATGCCACCGAGAAACGTGCTCGAACCATTAGCACCGAACTGGAATCCCTGATCCCAACCGTTGGTCCAGCCACCAAGCACGGTGATTGTTTCGGTGAACGGGTACTCACACAAGATGCCGGTGTGCGTGAAGGGCTCGCCATAAGCCATGGTGTAGTCGTGGGAATAGAAAAAGTTGTATGGCGAGGGAACCTGTTCATATCCTAAGATCGTATAAAATCGACCCGCGATGATCGACAAGCGATTGATGGCCAATTGAAGATAGGCCTGAGGCACTGCCGCACCATATTGTCCGGAACCCCATTGCCATGTGCTGTCCCAACCGGGGCCGCCGAAAGCCTCTGTGTCGGGCCCATCGCATCCTGCGATCAGATCGATGTGGAACCCCCAGTAGGCGCCGTCATTCTCTGTGTCTGCCTCTTTGGCGAACCAGAGCCAGGCCTGATTCACATTGAGATTGGGGTCATTATTGAACGGTAGCTGAGAATTCCCGAGCATGGTCTGATTACCCCAGTTGTTCAACGTAATCCCGCCGGAAAACCAACCTCCGTAATGGATCTGCGAGCCGGTTGTACGATCTTGCAACGTCCAGACATCACCTCGACTGATCTCGTCGGCCGTGGTGTTTTCAAACTCCCAGTTGAGAACAGGTTGAGGAATAGGTGGACCTTGCCCGAAACCCATCTCCAATAGATTGAAGAGCAAAAGAAACGTAGCAGCCAAAACTCGGCGCGTTTTTTTATGCACGGCAATCGCAAGCAGTGATTTGCGGTGCGATGCCATGGGTCCGGTGCCTGTCGATGTGAGAGGTTATTTTTGGAAAACTAGTTTGTTATATCGACGCGATAGAATGGGCATTTCGAGTGGAATTGCCAGAGCAATATGCGAATTGTTGAGCGAAAAAAAACACCGCCCGCACAGGTGTGCGGGCGGTGTGTCAAATCTCATTCAGGTTTGGGCTGACGATACCCGGATTAGAACATCCAGATGGCGTCGAGGCCAAAGGTCCAGAGATCGGCCTGGGTATAACTTCCAGCAACTGGATCGAAACGTGGTCCGCCAGTGCCCATGCCGTTGGCCCAGTCGTACCGTACTTCCGGTCGCAGTCGGAAATTATTCGTCGGCCGCCAGTTGGCACCAACCGTAATTTCAAAGTAGTTGGCTCGGTCCAACGCTTCATTTCCGGCATTCAATCCGGCGCGATCGACGCGAGCACCATTGGGATCCGAGAACCACTCAGCACGCAGGCCAGCGGCCCATGCGCAGTTGAAGTTGTAGAACAGATAGTTGTTCACACCATACCACTGCGTATCCGTGCCACCGTTGGTTGAAGTGTTGTAACCGTAGTCGGTTTGGAACACGTAAGTCCAGTTATCACGGATCTGCTGCTGAACCACGAGGCTTTGGGAATAAAGGTTACCTTCGCTTAACGTGGTGGGACCACCGTCCTGGTTCGGGTGAATGTTAGCACCTTTTCCCCAGTTTCCTGCATTGACGGTCCAGGATACGGCAGTGCGCTCATCGGCACTGTTCCACATCACGCCGCCGAGAAAGGTGCTCGCTCCAGTGTTAAAATGGAAACCCTGATCCCAACCATTGGTCCAACCACCATAAAGGCTGAGCTGATCAGAGTACGAATACTCGGCGAGGATACCGGTATGCGTGAACGGCTCGCCGTACGCCATGGTGTAGGCATGCGAGTAGAAGAAGTTATAGGGAGCCGGCACTACTTCATAACCCATGATGGTGTAGAAGTGTCCCAAGATGACGGTAACGTCATCATAAGCAAGTGACAGATAAGCTTGCGGAATGGCCGCACCGTATCCACCGTTACCCCACTGCCAGGTGCTGTCCCAACCAGGCCCACCGAAGGCCTGTGTGTCCGGGCCATCGATACCGGCCATGACGTCGATCTGGTAACCCCAGTCGAACCCACAACCTTCGGTATCAGTTTCCTTCTGGAAGTACATCCAGGCCTGATTCAAATTTACGTGGGGATCATTGTTGAACGGCAACTGGGCGTTGCCGAGCATCGTGGTGTTGCCCCAATTATTAACGGTGAAACCACCGGAGAGCCAACCACCGTAGGTGACAAGGTCATTTTCGCAGCACTGAAGCGTCCACATTGGTCCGCAGTCCAGTTCGTACTCACCACAACCCCGACTCCAGTTGAGTCCGGGCATCGGAGCTTCGCGACCCTCATCGCCGTCATCGGTGTTGTCCATGACGTCGATTGGTGGGCCAGTTTCTCCGAGAGCACCTTCGCTGTCGCGTGGTTGGGCCGCAATGGTTGCCACTTCGGCCGCGTAGTAGCTGTCATAATTAAATGCGGTTTGATCGACCGGAGTCGGAACCTGCCCTTCGGCAAACGCTGTGCCTGAGCCGACCAATCCAGCGATCGCCAAGGCAAATGAAAGTCTTGAAAGTCTCATGACGAAAAACTCCATCCCTGAATGAGGATTCAAATACGTGTGATTGTATGAGGGTCTCCGTGCTGGCATCCAACCAAGCACGTGGGCGGGTGCAGAGAGCGCTCCGCCCGTTTGTATGCTTATGATCGGCTAGACCATAAACGAATACAGGCTCAAAGAACCCTTTGCCAATTTTGCTATCGACCTACCGGTTGGTGGAGTTCAAACTAATGAGGCGATATTTGGGGACGAATTAAAGATGCGGACGGGAGGATGTAAAACTCTACCGATTGAGCAAGGAGTATTGACGGTTGTGGAGACTTTAACGTCTTTGAGCGGTTGATTTGGTCGGGATATCGGGTGTCGAGCGATCATTCTCTTGGTGTGTGCTGACACGCTGATGGCAATGCTGGCAATCGTTCAGGCATTTCGACGGCAAAATGAGACGATTTTGCCGATCCATGCAGTTTCAAATGGCAGTTTCAAATAGCGCAAAGAAAAAGCCCGGTGGATCATGCCACCGGGCTCTTCTTTTACGCCCCCAACCCCCTGGAATACGCGTTAATTGACGCCATTGCGTTTGACAAAGAAGGTACCGTTGTTGGCAACCGGGAAAAGTGCTCGGTAGGGATTGCGACTTCCAATCCGTGCCCGACGATGCGGATACCAGGCAATATTAAGGCTCAGCCCGTAAGAGTCTTCGACGCTCTTAAACGGCACCCCGCCTGCGATTGTCGTGCCTGGAATAAGATTTTTCTTGCCCGAGAAGAGGTAGCCGAAGTTGCCGGTCACAGCGATGCTGTGAGAAAGCGGTGACCAGAAGTAACCCCCGATAATCCCGTCACGGTCATTACCTCCGCCACCATAAAATCGTGCCTCACCCCCGTTGGGAAACGCCCATTGAAGGAACAGTGTGTATTGGTTTGCTGCTTGATATTCAGCGATCGTGGGGTTCGCGGTGGTGGGTCGGTATTCTTCTACATTTTTCTCAGAATCACCTCGGAATACGAGCCACGTACCAAAGTCGAGTCGCCACCACAGCCGCCGACTTACCTCCACTCGAAGCTGAGTGAGATCTGTCTTGTAGTAAAAATGATCCTCCATAAAGTCGGCTGCTACACCGCCTTGCCAGGGTTGGAATTCGGTCGCGCGGTGAAATAAGCCGACGGTGAGAAATTCCTGATGCCGAATATCGTTTTTGTGTCGAACCCTGCCGTTACTGAGTTGACCGTTACTAAGAACCATCATGCCGTTGAAATCAGCTTGAACAAAGCGTGCTCCCACTTGCCAGCCGACCCAACCGTCCAGCCAGCTTCCTGACAAGTTGACCGTCTCGTTGAAACCGTAATTGTGATTCACACCTTGATCCCCAGGTCCGGCAAAAGATTCCGCACCGATGCTGAAGTCAACAAACTCGAGTGTTGGTCTTAGGAAGGGGATACAGACGGTGCCGTATTCGGGTAACGGATAGCCCCAGTCAGGGTCGCAGCCACAAGGCGCCACACCACAGTCTGGACAACAGCCATCGGAAAATGCACCAACCTCCATCGGGTCAGTCCCGTCGGGAATCAAAATTTCTCCGGGCCCGAGGTCTTCCGGAAGTATTTCTTCACTTCCAGCAATCTCCGGAGTTACTGCTTCGGGAGTTGCTGGCTCAGGCGTGAGTACCGAGGCATCGGCGAGACGTGCAGCTTTGGCAGCGGCTCCGCTTGAGGCATAAAGCGCATCGGGATGCCATGGTTGTACCAGCGGTTGAGGTCGCATATTGGAGGGGGGATAGATTGGCCCTTCCGGATAGACCGGTCTGCCAGCTGGTTTGCCGTTAAAACTGACGGGAGCAACATTTTGCCGCCGGCCGTTTGCGTTCTGATATTTTGCGACCGGGATCGGCTTGAGCTCTATATCCCGCGTGATTTCGGCATTCTCGGCATGCAGTGCAACCACTGCCGGTTCTGTGTTCGCTGATTGAGTCGATTCGTTTGCCCTGGAAGCGATGTTTTCCTGCGGTTTACGTGCGGAGGAAGGATGGAGCGTGGTTCCCTGGCTTCCCTGATTCGTCGCCGCATGTCGACGCCAAACCAGATCACGGGCCTCCAAATCGGTGCTTAGCAATTGCACCAAAGAGAGAACCGCAAATGCGGAAAGGATTCTTGAGGAACGTTTGATTGAATTACCGTTCATAGCTCTTGCCTTGTGGGGAAATGTCACTTCAGTTGGACAAAGGACTTCGTCGTATCCCGGCCGGGCCCCCCCCCGAATCCGGACATCGCTGTTGCCGCTCTAATCGATAGCGACAGCCTTAGATATCGGAACTGCGCCGTCGGAACTTCCGTTAAAATCGCTAAAATCAGAAATTATTTCCGATTTTACCCAGCTTTACACGGGGAAACGGAATCAGGAGTCAACTCTTGCGGAAATGGACTGTTCTATTCCAATAATTTACCGCTATCACTCAAGCAATGATTGCGATAGCTGCACAGGTCCAGCAATACACCAGGGAAGCGGTTCCCCCAAGAGTTTTCTTCACACGCCTTTTGATCGAATGTGCTACGAGAATGCTGGGATCACTCGGTCGTTGCGCCGTTAGACGGTTGATCGCTCACGTCGGCAAACAGGGCATCGACGTAGGCATCAGGTGAAAATACGGCCAGGTCATCAAATTTTTCACCAACTCCTACATATTTTACGGGCACGCCGACCTGTTCTCGAATCGCAACCACCACACCGCCTTTGGCAGACCCATCCAGTTTCGCCAGCACAATCCCAGTGCAGTCAATGGCATCACTAAAATGGGTAGTCTGGCTGATTCCGTTTTGCCCTGTTGTGGCATCGATCACCAGCAACGACTCATGCGGTGCAGTGGGGATTTGTTTTGAGATGCTGCGTTTAATTTTTTCCAGTTCCTGCATAAGATTTTTTTGTGTCTGCAGTCGTCCAGCCGTATCGACAATACACACATCCATCTTATTCGCGATTGCTGCTTCTACCGTTCGATAGGCCACGCTGGCAGGATCGCTTCCGGGGTCTCCTTTAATAAACTGTGCCCCGATGCGATCGGCCCATATGGATAATTGCTCCACTGCGGCGGCCCGAAATGTATCTCCTGCTCCAAGCACCACAGATTTGCCATCATCAATCATCCGTTTTGCAAGTTTGGCAATCGAGGTCGTTTTGCCGGCTCCATTCACCCCGGCGACCAAAATCACTGTAGGCCCCTGGTCTGCAAAGCGGATCGGTGATTCCTCTTGGCATAATATCTCTTTGAGCTCAGCCTTTACAGTTTCAAGCACTGCATCCCAGCCTACCACTCGCCCACGATATTCCGAACCGATTTTTTGGGTGATCGCCTGTGCAGGTTTGAATCCCATGTCCGTTAGGACAAGGGCCTCAAGGAGTTCTTCAAGAAGATCTTCATCCACTAACCGCCCCTCAGCTTTGAATAAATCACGCACATCCGTCTTCAGAAGGCGGGTAGTTTTTTGAAGACCTTGTTTCAGCTGATCAAAGAGTCCCACGGAATTTCCTTTTCAAACGTTGTGATCACCACAACAGATACGCACTAAAGGGGAAAGGCTCAAGTCGGTCTGTCCAGCACTCACAAACGGTTATTGATTTGCTTATTTGTATCTTCCTCTTTCGCCTTGATGTCGACTGAGATCGTCGGTTTTTTTTCATGCCATACGCGATCGAGGACTCCATTGATAAACTGTGATGATTGTGCGCCGCCAAATCGTTTTGCAAGCTCTATCGCCTCGTCTATCGCTATGCGATGTGGTGTTTTTAATAAGAGCATTTCAAAAACGCCCAACCGCAAAATATTCCTGTCCGCAGTCGCCATTCGCGCAACGCTCCAATGCGCTGCAAGACTCTCAATTATGCCGTCCAATTCCGCATGATGCTTTCGCACCCCGTCAACAAGCGATAATGAAAAATCAAACAGCTCGGGAGAGTTTTTACCTAACCGCTGTTTAAGAAAAGGTGCTGCGTCGGTGTGTGGGTCACAAGGATTCAAATCATCCTGAAAAAGGACCTGGAGTGCGACTTCTCTGGCTCTACTACGGCGTGACATGGTAATGAAACTTCAGAGTTATCAGAAAAAATGCGAGAACCACCAGTCGCAGGATAACGCAGGCAACCGGTTCAGTTTTCCCCGAATCGCTGCATTTGATTGAGCACATCGATCATTTCCAGGGCCGCTTCGGCACACTCGGTCCCTTTATTGCCGACGTTCCCTCCGGATCGTTGGATCGCTTGCTCGAGGGTATCGCAGGTCAGCAGCCCGAACAAGACCGGAAGTGAGCTTGAAAGACTAACCTCCGTAATACCCAAACTGACTGCCCGATTAATGTGTTGATCGTGGGTGGTTTCGCCACGGATGATCGCACCTAAGCATATAATCGCAGCGTAATTGCCACTCTCCGCCATTTGCTGTGCTGCCAACGGGAGTTCAAAGCCACCAGGAACCCAAACCACATTGATCGCATTATCATCAATCCCAGCCGACTTCAGTCGTTCAACGGCACCGGTCATTAACTTGTTTGTAATCGAGT
>JAYYJN010000111.1:0-4733 GCA_036146215.1 Planctomycetota bacterium | reverse complement strand
GACAGGCATACAAAATAAATTTTAAACTCCGAGTATACTCCCGTGCGGTATTTTAAGAATCCATGCTCTGGTTAGCATTTACTTCTTGAATATCTAATTATTTTTGTAATGCCGTAGGGTCCAACATCGAGACAATCGATTAAGATAATAGAATCGAGCGTCCGCTTTCATTGCAAGGCCATCGCCCCGATTCACCACGGATCCACTGCTTGCCCGATTGTCTGCCGGGAGATGCACTCTAATGCGGAATAATTCTAAACGTGGATTTACCCTGGTGGAGTTGTTGGTGGTGATTGCAATTATCGGTATTCTCGTCGCATTATTACTGCCGGCGCTTAACTCGGTTCGTGAAGCAGCACAGCGGGCAACCTGTGTTAACCATCTGCGACAGATCGGACTTGCCACTCAGACGCATGTGGATACTTTTTCCGCATATCCCTCGGGCGGTTGGGGATACCAATGGGTTGGAAGTCCTGGGAGGGGAAATGGCACGGAGCAGCCGGGTGGTTGGATTTATAATCTGCTGCCTTTTATCGGTGAGGAAGCGATACATAGTATGGGTCGTGGGCTTCCAGAGGAAGAAATGTTAACAGTCATTGCTGAGCGCAACCGTATCCCCATTGCCACGTTCACTTGTCCGTCGCGTCGTGACTCTAGGGCGTGGCCGATTACCGGCACGGCCCCGCATCTTTACCAACCGGTTAATTCAGGGCCGGTAACCCAGGTTGCCCGCGCGTGCTATGCCGTCAACGCGGGAAGTGTCATGTACGAATCGCCACCGGCGGGCCCAAATTCAGTGAAAGAGGCCGAAACATTTGCCTGGCAAGATATGAATCGTTTCAACGGAATCAGTTATCAAAGGAGTCGCGTTCGGCCACGCCAGTTAGTCGACGGGCAAAGTAGCACGCTACTAGCCGCGGAAAAATATCTGTTCGAGGGCGATTACCAGACGGGTGCCGATAAGGGAGATAACGAGAGTATGTATGCCGGATATTGCATTGACATCAATCGCTTCGCAAGTCGTGATCTGCCACCTCTCAGGGATTCATTTGATAATGGCGATGGTTTGACTCGTCAGTTTGGGGGGCCCCACGAAGTCTGGAATGCCGTCTTTTGTGATGGCTCAACCCGTGGAATTTCTTTTGATATCGATCCACTCGTTCACGAGGGGCAAGCAAATCGGAACGACAGGAACCGGTAATCTAACAGTCACGCAATCGCATGATATCTCAAAACACAATAATCCATACGATGAGAAGGTGCTGATGGAACCACACGCGAAAGAAACTATCGGGGTAATCATTGTCGATCACGGATCGCGGAGAGAGGAAAGCAACCAACTGCTTTTAAAAATTGTCGCTGGTTTTAGGCAATCTATCTCCTATTCGATTGTGGAACCTGCGCATATGGAACTGGCAGAGCCATCGATCTCTGCCGCTTATGATGCTTGTGCTCGGCAGGGTGCAACTCGGATTATCGTTCACCCTTTTTTTCTTCTCCCGGGAAGGCATTGGGATAGTGACATCCCACGGTTGGCTGCGGAGGCCGCCGCGAAACACCCTCAAACATCGTTTCTAGTCACCAATCCTCTGGGGTCCCATCCACTGATGACGCAAATAATCGCCGAAAGAATTTCCGAATGTCTTGATCAAAATCAAGAAGAATAAATGGCTTTTTTCTCTCAGAATTCAACGCCACTCATACTTTGCTTTAGGTAAAGCAATCCGGTAAATCTTCGGTGTCCAAAATCTTCTCGATTCGTCGGAGAACGAAGTCGGCTGCCTCGATTTGCCGCGCTTCACGAGGAGACGCTGACAGCAGATGCTCATCTTCAATCAATGCGCGTGTATCCCCCGTGGTGGAGTCACGGCACACAACCGCGACATACATTGTCCCATCGAGTTTCGCTGGTGCTACCGGCCCAAGATGCCCGGTAACGGCCGCAGCTAGTGAAGCCTCGGGTGTTTCGGCCAACACTGCGCAAGCCATGGCAAGTGTCACTTCAGGGCTCACGGAAGAAAATGTCTGTAATTTGCTTGATGAAATACCCAGCCAATCTTGCTTGGCGTTTTCACGATAACTCACAACCGAGCCACACAACACTTCTGAAACGCCCGGTACCGATGCCAAACGAGCTGCCACCAGGCCACCGGTACAACTCTCGGCCAGTGCAATTCGCTGCCCTTGATATCGCAACTTATCGACAATCAGCTGTAGAGCACTTCCACTATTGCCCCAATCGGAATGATGGTGTTGCTCCCGGAAAAACTTGAAATACTTTCCAGTATTGTCAAACGGGCGAAGAGCGGATTCAGCTTCCTCTCGCTCAAAATTTTGTGCCTGACTCAGTGCTGCCGTCACTATGGCAGCCGGTACGGCCACGATTCCAATGCCTACCATTAAAACGACAATGGTGAAAAAACGACCCCCAATCGTGACGGGATAGATATCGCCATAGCCAACTGTTGTGAGCGTAATGACGGACCACCAGAGGCTGTGAAAAATTGAGACAAATTTGTCCGGTTGCGCATCGCGTTCAAAGTAGTAGATTCCCACCGCTCCAATAAAAAGCAGAATGGTCGTTATGGAAAAGAACAGCGCAATCTGTTCTTTGGACAGCAAAAATGCGCTGTGAAAACGTTGAATTGCTTTACTGTAACGCCCCAATTTTAAAATTTGGAAGATGTGTACAAGCCGAATCGCCCGCAGTCCCCGTAAATCAATCCCAGCTTGTACATAAAAAGGGAGAATAGACAGCAGGTCAATCAGACCAAAAAAACTGAAAATATATTTCGATTTATTCGGCGCGGCGATCAATCGTACTAAATATTCGACTGTAAACAGCAAAATAACAGCGAATTGCTCCCACCATAAAATTCTTTGAACCCTCTGTGAAAGCTGCGGCGTAGTAGAAAGCGCAAACGAGAGCAAAGAAAAAAGAATTAACACCTGCACTCCAAGGGCAAAGCGGCGCCCTGCCAGAGTATCTGCATCCACCAGATGATCACACACTTTTTTTAGCTTGCGCATTTTGGGAACCCTAAGCTACAAATATTGGCAACTCGGTTTGAGATTAGTTGCCCCGCGATTCAAGAGCAAGCCGAGAGAAAAACCAAACACACTGAGATAAGGGGATCAAAGTTTAAAATGCGAAAGAATACGTAGAAAATTTGGTGATTCAACCAAGATTTTAACCAATGAGCCCATTTTGCAGATTCACACGGTCATGGAAGACGCAAGCAGAATGTTTTTTGGTCGAGCACCGAAGTTTTCAATCAATAGCCGATGTTCGCACCGCATAAATGGGTGCGATCTTAAGCCGCTTCTTGCTGCAACTGACTCGTTGCCGAGAATTCGAGCAAATCAGAACACTCCTCACTTTCCTCAGTATCGAAGTCTGTGGAAAGCGGGTGCGGCGATAACTGCTCTTCACCCTCTAGATTTCGTGCTTGGCTGAGAGCGGAAGTAACGATCGCGGCTGGAACTGCCACAATACCGATTCCGACCATTAACACGGCGACTGTGAAAAATCGGCCGCCAATGGTTACGGGATAGATATCACCATACCCAACCGTGGTTAGGGTAATCACTGCCCACCATAAACTGTGAAAAATCGAAGCAAATTGGTCCGGTTGGGCATCGCGCTCAAAATAGTAGATACCGACAGCCGACATAAATAACAAGATTCCAGTAATCGAAAAGAAGAGTGCAATTTCTTCTTTCGAGAGCAAAAATGCGCGGTGAAATCGCTGAATTGCTTTACTGTATCGAACGAGCTTCAAAATCTGAAAAATACGAACGATTCGCACTGCTCGAAGCACCCGAAGATCAACACCAATCCTGACATAAAAGGGCAAGATCGACATCAGATCAATAAGACCAAAAAAACTAAAAACATATTTCCATTTTTTCGGTGCGGCGATCAGACGAATCAAATATTCGATGGTGAAAATAACAACGACTGTCAGTTCTTCCCACCAGAGAAACTTCCGAAGTCCGGGCGATAGATTCGGCAATGTTGAAACCGCAAAGGAGAGCAAGGAGCTCAAAATTAAGATCTGGATTGCCAGTGCAAACCGATGCCCTGCGGGACTACCCGGGTGCTCTATGCGTTCACAGAGAGTGCGAAGTGCCTGCATACGTATTACTTCAAATGCATCAAATGGTGGAAAAAGAGATGCAGAAGTTAGTCGCCCTCAAGATTGAGAGCAAGACGAAAACAACCGCTTGTGGTGAACCTGCAAACTGACGGATGCATGCCATGCTAGCTAGGCTACCTATTCGCATAGTCGGCGCATATTTGCATGCATGGCTCACTCATTCAAAATCGTTCGATCTTCCCAGTGCCTATCTTTTTTTTAAATTGGCACCATAATCGCCGTTTTCGCTCCACCCATATTCGGGCCGCACATGTCCTCCACCGTCTTATCGCGAATTGAGCAACTTTTGCAGGCAAACCAGATACCCTACGACACGATGCATCATCCCCCGGTCAAAACGAGTGCCGAGGCAGCAGCGGTTCGAGGGGTCGCGCTTGCAAGCGGGGCAAAGGCGCTGATCTGTAAATGCGATCACGAGATGATCATGTTTGTGATGCCGGCCAACCAACGTTTGGCCAGCAAATCGATTCGGCGACAGGCAGGATATAAAAAATTGCGATTTGCGAGTAAAGAAGAGGTCTGGGAGTTAACCGGTCTTGAGCCGGGTTCGATTCCTCCCTTTGGAAGCCTCTT
>JAYYJN010000110.1:0-15000 GCA_036146215.1 Planctomycetota bacterium | reverse complement strand
CGATGACGGACCGACAGCTGGCATTTCGGTGGTGAATCCCTCAAGTAATCCACCCACGCGTTGGCATAATCTGACTTCCATTGCAATGATCAACCCTTGTATCGTAGCCGAAGGTCCAGTGAAGATCGCCAAGGACCAAACATTAAAACTCGAGTATCGCTTGATCGTCCACGACGGAAAACGACCCGGTGACATATCACGATTGGGGCGGAATTGAGAGTGATCGTCGAATGTAAGGGCCGATCGTGAGGCCCTGAACGACGATCGAGAACACGACCACCACATAGGTCATTACTAAAATCAAATTCCGTGCGGGAAATGTCGTTGTTTGATCCGTCGCCTCGATTGTCATTGGAATCGACAGCGCGAGCGCAACGGAGATCCCACCGCGCAAACCACCCCATGTGAGAATCCGGATCACCCGCGGGCTGAATACACGAAAACGGCGCAAGGTGGTTACCGCGGCACCCACCGTTACAAAACGGGCAAACAGTACCACTGGAATCATAATCAGACCCGCGAGTAAAAATTCCTGGCGCCAGGCAAGCACGATCACCTCAAGCCCTAGTAGCACAAAAAGAATTGCATTGAGAATTTCATCGATCATTTCCCACAAGGTATCGACTTGTGCTCGAACACTTTCACCCATCGCATGATGTCTTCCCGGATTTCCTATCAAAAGACCAGCAACCACCATCGCGATCGGTCCTGAGCAATGCAACGCGAGTGCCAAGGGATATCCCCCAGCGACGACTGCCAAGGAGATCAGCAATTCGACATGCACACTCTCCACTGTGCGGTGTAAATAAAAGGCGATGCCTCCGAGCAGAAAACCGAGAAGTACGCCACCACCCACCTCCTGCAGCAATAACCAGCCGATTTGTCCAACGGACACATCACTTGCACCAGATGCGGCATCGAGCACAACAAGAAAGACAACGACTCCCACGCCGTCATTGAATAATGATTCGCCCGATATCTTGGTCGCCAGACTCTTCGGCGCACCAATTTTTTTCATAATTCCCAGAACGGAAATAGGGTCCGTGGGAGAAATGAGTGCCCCGAAAAGCAAACAGACCGGCCATGCCATCGAAATCCCAAGGGCCGAAAGGATATAGTGCGTCAGAATTCCGACCAGAAGTGTCGAACCGATCACACCGAATGTCGCTGTGATGGTGACCACCCATTTTTGTTCGGCCAGATCATCCAGTTTAACGTGGAGTGCACCGGCGAACAGCAAAAACCCTAACATTCCATGCATAAGTGTCGCATTGAAGTCGATCTGTTCTACAAAATCCCGAGCAAGCTCAACCATCCGTGGATCCAAGAGACCAACGAGAACCAATAGCAGGGTGATCAGCATGGCAACAACCATCAATCCGATGGTTTCGGGGAATTGCAACCAGCGCTCATTCGCATAGGCGAAGATGGCGGCGAGGGTAATGATAATTCCGGCTGCAACAACAGGATCGACGGATGTCATCGGTATCTTTCGAAACTGAGCTCAAGGTTTATCGCGTTGGGAATAAAGAAAAACGGTTATAGTGCCAGTGGTCAAGGGCACCTCCGCGACAGGCTGCGTTAGATTGCCTCGATATTGTCGTCTGGCAAACTCTTCTGTCATCTGCCATGATTAATGTTGCCTGGTAGAAAAATAGGCCTCGCCAATTGTCGATCCGGCGTCCAGGGAAACCAGAGAGGTATGAATTTATGCGGATCGCCGTGACCGGTGCGACAGGATTTTTAGGCCGCTATATCGTGCAAGAGCTGTTGGCAGCGGGCCATACGTGTCGCTGCTGGTGGAGAAAAAAAACTGGCATACATCCACCCGATCCGCATCCCGCAATCGATTGGATCGAGGGCGATTTGCGCCATTTTAATTCGCATGCCACACTGGTTTCCGGATGCGATGCCCTGGTGCACGCCGCCCTTTATCGGATGCCCGGAGCAGCAACCTTTCGTGGTAGTGAGGGAGACCTCGCAACCTTTGCCGAGACCAACCTGCTTGGCAGCCTTCGCCTTTTTGAGGCGGCCCTGAATATCAACGATTGCCGTGTTGTTTTTATCTCGACGTGTGCAGTACATGAACGGATCCTGGAGGATCGACTGCTCGATGAAAACCACCCCACCACACCGCGCACCCACTATGGTGCACATAAAGCAGCACTCGAGCAGTTTGTCCAGAGTTTCGGCGCGAGCGGCCGGGCGATCTGCGGACTGCGACCCACCGGAATCTATGGACTGAACTCCCCTCCTGAAAACAGCAAATGGTTTCCGCTAATTGAAAAGATTGTCCGCGGCCAATCGGTAACGTGTACCGGTGGTGGTAAAGAAGTACATGCGGCAGATGTGGCAAAAGCAACTTCCATCTTACTTACCACACCGGAGATCAATGGCCAGATCTACAACTGTTGCGACCGCTTTATCTCCGAATTTGATGTCGCAAAGATTGCCGCCGAAATCGTGGGAAGCACGAGTGAGATTTCTGGCAAGCCGAAACAACCGCGAAATACGATTGAAACGCAAAAGATTCAGAACCTCGGGATGCGGTTTGGGGGCGAACCGTTGTTGAAAGAAACGATCCGTCAAATCATTGAATCATTAAAGACACAACAAAGCTGAGCCAAGAGATGGATCGCGAAAAAAATCGGACGAAGGCTGTCATTTTTGACATTGATGGAGTACTGATTGACTCTTATCAGGCGCACCTGCGGAGTTGGCAACAAGTGGCTGAGCGGTACGACCGCGAAATGACTGAGCAAGAATTTGCGCGAACTTTCGGTCGCACCAGTCGCGAAATCATCCGACAACTCTGGAAAGATGCCGCTCTAAGTGATGCGGATGTGGCAGCATTCGATCAGGAAAAAGAAGCTGCATTCCGCGCGATTGTCAGCGAAAATTATCCCTGGATGGACGGGGCCTTAGAACTAATTTCCGGCTTGTCTAATGCCGGATATCAACTTGCGGTCGGATCTTCAGGTCCGCGAGAGAACGTCGAGATGCTGCGAAGCCAACTCGGCGCCATTCATACGCTCGCCGTCGCAGTGAGCGGATCGGATGTGCAGCACGGCAAGCCGAACCCAGAAGTTTTTCAAAGAGCCGCCGAAAAGCTCGACATAGACTCGCAAAACTGTGCGGTCATCGAGGATGCCGCAGCGGGAATTACGGCGGCCAACGCAGCGGGCATGCTTAGCATCGGGCTGATCAGCACAGGACATGAACCGTCAGAATATACCGAGGCCGATCACGTTATCTCGCGTCTGGCCGAGCTTACACCCGAACGTATCGGACGTTGGATGGATGCGGCAAATGGATAGTTCGATGTGGTTTACCCTGCGCTTTACCCTGCGCTGGTTGAGGGCAAAGACGGTGAACTTAGGAGCCTTTTTCCAACTCACCGTCAAATTGCTCGGCCAGCAGCCGGCCCAATTCAGGCCCACGCGCGTTGAGTGAAATAACTTTTCCCGCGCGATCCACCAGAATCACGGTGGGAATGCCTGATATACCGTAACGACGGGCCATTGGGTTGCTGAAGCCCGTTTCCCCCGGCTGATCATTGAACAAGGTTTTCCATGGCAATTTTTCTTTATCCAAAAAAGCCTCGACCGTCGATTTTTCGTCATCAAGATTGATGCCGATTACATCAAAACCTTTTTCATGATATTTGTCGTAGTTGGCAATTACGTTTGGAAATTCTGCACGACAAGGGCCGCACCAAGTGGCCCAAAAATCGATCAGCACCACCTTTCCACGGTATGACGACCAATCCAGTGGCGTGCCGTCCATAAAAGTTCCAGAAAGTTCGATATCTTTGCCCGGCAATTCTAAACGCCGTGCGGTACCCGCCAGTATCGCCGCAAACTGTTTAATTTGCTGGTTGTCACTTTGAGAAAATTTATTCGCAAAGAAATTACTCAGACGAATTGCGGCAGGCGTCTGATCAAGCTGCTCCACTTGTGAGAGAACCTCCATTATGACCTGTACATCTTCCGCTTCTACAGGTCGATCGGCATATTCCGTCTCCAGAATATTAACCACACGATCAACCGCTGCTTTATCCGAGCCCGGAGTGAGCCGCAACCGCGACTGCAACAATTGTTGCTTCGCAAAAGCAGCGACCTGCGGGCGGCTGTCTTGACTAACCTGTTCCAGAAATTTTTTCAGCTTCTCATCTGCCCCCGGCGATTGTAGAAGTCCGGCAGCTCTCAGCGTCTCAACCACGATCTGCACACTCATTCCTGCAGCCTGGAAATCACCATCGCCCTGTGTCGCTTTGTAGAGGGCCTCGCCTTCATCTGCGAGTCGGAGAAATGGATCCGCCGCCGGTGGATTTTCTTGCAATCTGCCAAGGATCATGGTTGCCCGGAATTTTGCCTGCAGGGCGATCGCAGCAAAGTTTAGTTCTTTAGCATCTTTGGCGGCAATAGTTTTCTGATAGAGTTGCTGCGCAATCTGAAGGGTTTCTTCTTGTGTTTCACGGTAATTTTCAAACATTTCCTCCCGGGTGTCCCCCTTGGGAGTCTGTCGATTCAACTGCCGCAATCGCTCCACCAACTCGATTGGGGATTCTCCGCTCGCCGCTGCAGCAGCACCTTGCTCTCCATCTGCCTTGGATTTCTCTTCATCTGCCCAGAGTGAACCGACAAGGCAACAGAGTCCGAGAAAGGCACCCAAGTAGCGCAAGTCTCTTTTGCAGAGAAAAAACATGATTGAACCTCTTTCTTGTCTTCAGTGTTGCCGGAAATACTCAACGACGGATGTTTACGCCGCGGGTCGTATTCTACTCGAGTGATCACCGCTGCGAAGTGCAGCCACGCTTAAAATCGCCCTTTTTTACGTTCTTTGGACGGTAAACTTTCGAGACACGTGGTCCACCAACCGCTCAAAATGGTTTGTTGGAATGCTTCCGGTAATTTTTCGCTTTCCATTTCGCGAGCAAGACGATGATGATCATAGTGAATCGGCACAAATTCGATATCCATCGGCCCATTTCCATGGTCCGCAAAAAGCGTGTACCAAACGCAGGGTTGACCGTCGTTCTCAGGGCGACCTAATACGCCCACATTTACAAATTGCTTATTCCCACATAAATCACGTTTCCATTTGATTCCTGTATGCGTCGCGCAAACACAATCGACCTTGAGGCCATCAAGCAAAAAATCCAAGTAGTGATCGGGGGTTGTACTTTCCCATAAAAATTCGTTCACCCGACGTGGACTGCCGTGGCAGAGCAACACCCGATGCCTACCAAACTCAAGATTCCTCTGTTTTGGAAGGTCACGAAGAAAAGCTCGATTTGCATCGGAGGTATTCGAAAGCGTGTAATCATAGCTCTTCTGTGCGTAATAGTTATCACGTGAATCGGTGTAACCGCACTGACAATCGTCCAGCGCATGACCGACCGAATGATCATAATTTCCTTGAATGCACTGCACATCGTAAGCGTCTAATAAGGGGAACACGCGGTCCGGAAAAGGTCCGAAGGCACCCAAATCACCGAGACAGTAAATCGCGTCCACGCCACGGTGATCGATATCTCGTAGAGCCTCTTCAAGGGCGAGATAGTTGCTGTAAATCCCACCCAGAATCGCCATACGGTTGCAAGGTGCGTTCATTGGTTTCACCTGACTCACGTTTCCGTCTATCGGCCTTGCGACGGATTAGAACAAATTGCGCCATATTGATAACAGGTCCAACAAGCGCCGTGATTCAATGCAAACGAACGTTTTGATTCGGAAAGATTTTTACCCAACAGTGAATCTGGGGCTTCGATCAGAATCGGACAGACATGAATTCCCCGATCAGAAACAATGCGGCTATGTTCACAAATCAAGTGAGAACGGTCAAAATCGAGCAACATACGTTCGGTAATCCGATCATCTTCGGCATAAGGACCACTCCGCGTCACCTCCGCACCGAGTTGCAGCATCGGCAAAATTTTGAGCCGCGGACGCTCACAGCCTGCCATCTTTAAGCGGGTAATAAAGGCTTCGACCACGCGTTCCTCTTGCTCTAATGGCCAACTGCGAGCGGTCGTGATAATCGGCATGAATCCATGCCGGTTTAAACGAACCACACCCTTCATGGCACGATCAAAGGTCCCCTCGCCTCGGATCGGATCGTTTTGTTCAGGGGAAACACCATCAATTGAAACACGGAATTCGAGACTGAATCGGCTGCGCGATTCCGCCTCGGCAAGCTGCTGCAGCCATTTTTCACGCAACACAGTGCCATTGGTTAAAACCGTTGCCGGACCATAGTCGAGTGTATCAATTAGAATCGGAACCATTTCTGGATTTAGGAAGGGTTCACCGCCGGTGAAATAATATTCTTTAACCCCGATTGCAACTGAGTCTTTCAAATGCCGTTGCACATGCGCGCGTGACAAAAAACCGAAGGAATCATTGGCCGGATGGCAACTGATAAAACAATGATGGCAACTCAAATTGCAGCGGGTCCCCGCAACCTGGAACCAGAGATGCTCCAAATGAGTCAGAGAGATGTGTGGGCCACCGGGAGTTGAATCAGGAGCCTGACCCATCGTTTTGTTTCCTCTATGGATCGACAAGTTTCTTAATCAAGGGATATCAAGAGACGTTGCGTTACGTTGCATCGATTCATAAAGATTCAATGCCGGATCACCTGAAATCTCGCAATACAATTGTCTGATTTGCTCGAGCCCGAGTGAAAGTAAAAAGTTTGGATCCCTTCCATAACTCTTGTTTCCCAGAATAAAAAAATCTGGTTCTGATGTCGTCAACAAACCCTCCGCTGGCAGGGTCTGATTCAAGCAATCACCCCCCTGCTCCTGCAGTAGGTGTGCTGCAAGTCGAATAGGCCCCTCGGTGACATAACATAATTGCACTTGCAACTCTTCAAAAAGGGTGCAATCCGGACGGAAACCGGTATGACCTAAAACGAAATCACATGTGATACGCATCACGTCCTCCCCCGCATGCCGACCCCCGAGGACAACCTCAAATGCGCTTGTCTCATCATTTCGGCAAACCGCATCAATATTTTTTCCGGGAAGGTAATGAACGCGTTCTCCGCAATCGGCCCACCGGTTGGCCGCAGCGGTCAACGCCGCACGATGCGCGAGAGGGTCTTCAGGAATGTGTTGCAAGGGACCGTTTTGACCGCGTGGGTTGCGGACCACCCAAGTAATGCGTGTGTCCGGCACACTTTCTGCCAGATCTGCAAGCGCACAGATCGATGTCGCTGCCGAATACCCAGCACCGACAACCAGCGTGTGACGACCGGCGAAAGGAGATGCTGCACTATTGCCGATCTGTGGAAGTCGATAATGGATTGCGTGGGCCATCGCCTGCTCGCCTACTGCCGGCAGGCCGCCCCGACCCAAAAAACGATGCTGACCGTAAACACCGGTCGCATCGATCACGATGTCGGCTTCGGCCATCGAATCTTCGCCCTTTTTATCGCGTAGCAATAAGCGGAAGCGAGAGTTGCCTCGATCATACTGTCGGCCAAAGTCCGCCTTACTTAAGTCCGCGCGTCCGATGGACACCACCTCGGTTTGTAAATGAAGCGATCGAGAGAGCAAATCGGTTTCCGCAAGCGGTTTTAAGAATCGATCGACATACTCTCGCCCGGTGAGTCGCTCCTGATCGCCCGGCAATTTCCGGTTGGGATCCTGTGCCTTCAGTGCCGCTGCCGAAAGCGGAGAATGATTCATGCCGAACGGGCTAAACCAATGCACATGCCCCCATTGCAGGATGTGGTTTCCTACCTCCTCTCGCTCATACAACTGTACATCGTAGCCGAGAAATCTGCCGTAAAGTGCCGATTCGAGACCAATCGGCCCGGCACCAATAACAGCAATCGTAGGCGATTGGTGACTCATTACGTTTTCCGTCGACTTCGAATGACTTCGAAAAACCGCATGTCCGGCAAATTAGCATCTTGAATTTTCACTTATTGCACCGATTCTGCAATCGAGTCACCGCAACGAGTCAGACGGAAATCATCAAGCGGCAGCAATAAATCCTCGCCCAGCATTAGCTGTTTTATGAGCACAGCGGTTCCAGGCGAGAGGAACAAACCCCATCGAAAATGGCCTGCGGCAACCCACGCGTTGGAAAAACCTGGCAAAGCACCAAGAAAAGGATAGCCATCTGGGCTCGCCGGGCGGAAACCTGCCCAGCATTTCTCTAGCTTCGCGTTTCGGAGAAGTGGCACACGCCTTTCGGCAAAACGTAAAAGTTGCGCAATTGCAGAATCGGTTGTCTTTTTCTCAAAACCAACATCCTCAAGCGTCGAACCCACGAGCATCCGGCCATCCAGCCTGGGGATAAGATAGTGGCCTCCCTGATGCACCACACTTCGCAACAATTGATTCTCTGTCTGCAGCAGCGCCATCTGACCTCGAATCGGCTTTACGGGCAAAGAAAAACCTAGTTGATTGGTTAACTGCGAGGTCCAGGCTCCCGCCGCAAGACAAAACCGATCAGCTGAAAATCGCCCCGCGGTGGTATGAACCGAAACAACCTGCTCGCCCTGCACGTCAAACGTATCGACCGCTGCCTCCTCGACAATAGAAACACCCATCTTCAAGCATGCCGCTTTGAGAGCCTGCAAATGTCGAGGGTTTCTAATCTGTGCCGAGTCAGGTGTATGATAAATTGAAAGAGAATCCTGATCGCCCGCATCGAGTGCAATATTCGGTTCCCGATTTCGAAGTGCAGTGGCATCCAAACGCTCGGCCTGAATTCCTCGCGACACCACGCTGGATAGGTCACGCGAGAGAGGATCCCCAGGAATTTCTTCGTGTTTGAAAAAAATCTCTCCGCAGCGATGATAGCCGGTATCGATGCCGGTTTCTGCATTTAAATCCTCTGCCCAACGTTGATGCAATTCGGCACTTAAACCTGCCAATTTCTCATAGGAGGTATCTTGCTCATTAAAAGCAGAAGCTGGCAAGATCCCGCCGCCAGCCCAAGAGGCTTCTTGACCGCATCGCCCGCGGTCAATCACCACCGCTGTATATCCGCTCCGGGCAAATTCGTAGGCAATCGAAAGCCCAACAGCTCCACCACCGATGACAGCACAATCGCTCATAAGCTCAATCTACCCCCGATCGGAAATCCTGCAAAGAGTCTAGCTTGAAGCCAGAAAGCGATAAGGTAATCAGTAAATCGGTAACTCGTAAGCGAGCGAGAAATCATCCACAAATTTTTTTTAATTTTGCCTGCAACTCAGACAAATAAATATCTCGCGTTGAAAGTTTTATAAGTGGATCTCTTGTAAAATCTCGTTGTAACCGCTTCACGTCCTCGCATCGATCAATGTCATACCATGAGGGCAACTGCCGCACTGACCAACGTAACACCTCTATTTTTTTTCTGGTTTGCTCCCATACTCGAGAACTACCCCAATCGATATCAATCGTCAGTGGATCCACAGGTCGCGACGCACCGAGAAGACAATACCCTCCATCGTCGCTCACAACAAACACCAGGTCATGCTGCTCTAATGCGTCAAAAGCCTCTTCGATGTACGAAGCAGGAAGGTGTGGTGTATCGACCCCGATAAGCAATACCCGCTTGTTTCCGAAGGCAAAGGCATCATCAAAATAGCGTGCTATCCGTGCCCCGAGATCACCCTCCTGTTGAGGAACCAGATCCCATTGGTCGGAAGCCAAAGCTTCGAAACTTGACCGATGTGCCTCCGGTGTGAAGCTCAAAATCTGACGATCAGCCAAGTCGGCAAACCGTCGCAGGGTTGTCTCAAGAAAAATTTGATGCAAAGCCGCTGCATTAGCTGCACCAAAATATGGGATCAACCGAGTTTTTACTTTTCCAGGTTCCCAGTACTTGGCAAGCACACCAAGTTGCCGGTCCCCCGACTCACAAGGCGATACGGTCACGACTAACCTTTGGTTAACTTGGGTTCACATTGTCTTTCCGCGACAAACAACAAACACAAGATCTTTCTACAGTGTCGGTGTTCAGAGTATTCGTCGCAACAACCGTTTATCGACATGCCCGCGAAAGCGAATTTTTCCATCAATCTCGACTACCGGTACACAGCAATCAAAGCGTGCTCGCAAGTCGGGATCTGCATCAATATCAACCTCTTCGGGGCTCTGTCCATATTGCAATAGCGTTTCTTTTGCGATGTCACATAAATGACAGCCTCGACGCGTGTAGAGAACCACCCGCGGTCGATGAAGAGAATCTGAACGCGTTCGAAAAAGACTGCTGAAAAATTTCATCATGTTACGTCATTGTGTCGCCGCATGGCGGAGTATGCATGTGCGAAACGCAGTGGATATTCACGGGACATACCGAGATTAGGATAATCAAATTAACCGGCACCCCTGGAAATCGAGTGATCAAAAACAACTTTATTTATGGTGTTACTACCCAGGAAAACTGGAATTTTGCGTATCAACGTGCTAGGCTGATGGTTCCGACACTGAGAGTGCGCAAGCCATCGTCGGATGGCATAACGGTACCCGCACAACATGCGGAGATAAAGCGGAATCTGAGAACCACGCTCGTTCTGCAGCCACGAAATGGCAAGTGTCAGTGTAGAAAAACTGATTGATTTATTAAAGCGTAGTGGCCTGGTTGAAAATTCTGACCAGATCACCAAGGCTCTCGCTGCGCTCAAGGAGGAATCGGGCGGTTTGATGCCTGGTGATCCGAAGACGGTCACCCATTTTTTGATCGAAAAAAAGATCATCACACAGTGGCAGAGCGAAAAGCTCCTTGAAGGCCGCTACAAAGGATTTTTCCTGGGCAAGTATAAGCTTCTCGGTCATCTAGGCACCGGGGGGATGAGTAGTGTCTATCTTGCCGATCACGTATTAATGCAGCGTCGCGTCGCCATCAAGGTCTTGCCAAAAGGACGTGTCGACGAATCTTCTTATCTCGCACGATTCAAGAAAGAGGCCCAGGCAGCTGCCCGCCTTGATCACCGCAATATCGTGAGGGCTTACGATATTGATGAAGACAAAGGCACACATTATCTCGTGATGGAATTTGTCGACGGCACCGATCTACAAAAACTCGTCAAAGAAAATGGACCGCTTGATTACGAACTCGCAGCACGCTACATCGCTCAAGCCGCCGAAGGGCTGCAACACGCCCATGACGCCGACCTAGTACACCGTGACATCAAACCGGCAAATCTTCTGGTAGATGTCGTCGGTACGGTCAAGATTCTTGATATGGGGCTTGCGCGTCTCGACGACGGGGACGACGAAAAAGCATCCCTTACAGTGATGCACGATGAAAATGTGCTTGGCACGGCCGACTATCTTTCACCTGAACAGGCGGTCAACAGTCACTTGGTTGACGGACGGGCGGATATCTACAGCCTCGGATGCACCCTTTATTTTATTTTGACCGGACATCCTCCATTTCCCGAGGGAACGCTGCCCCAGAGAATTTTGGCGCATCAGAATAGCACGCCAAAAAGTGTTCGCCAGGATCGTGCCGATGTACCCGATGAGTTACTTGCGATTTGCGAACAAATGATGGAGAAAAATGAAAATGATCGGCAGCAGTGCGCCCTTGAAGTAACGCAGCAGTTAGTATCTTGGTTGCAAAGTTACGGCTATGACTATGACGGATCGGATAGCCCGTCCAGTAGTGGCATGTCAGCAGCACTCACGGCAACGTCAATCAATCGTAATGCGAGAGGGAGTGATCCAGTAAAATCCAATCCTCGTGTGCAAATAACACGCCGCAAAGGACAACCACAGAAAAAACCGCAAGTCTCTGACACCATTGCGGACTCCGGCGGCAACACGATTACCGATAAACCGCATCAACCGGGAAGTGGAAAGTCAACAAAACAAACCGCGCCGGCGTCGAAAAAAAAGTCGTCCCCACCCGGTGACCAGAGTCCGATCATTATTGACACTGATACGCCGCAGAAAAAACGAAAATCAAAAAGCAATGCTTAACCCACCGCTTCAAATAAAAACGCCCGCAGGAGTCCCTCCGTAGGCCGGAAAAAGTCGTCTCAACGCCGCATACCTGACTGGCTTTATTATGTTTTAGGTGGACTCTGCATCGGCGCGCTGATTCTAATCATCATGAAGCTGACAAAATTCGGGCCCTTCAATGAATCGGAGGATGCTCGAGCGACGAAAAGTGCAGTGACTCAGCGATTCCATTGCGATGCAAGCACAAGATTCTGGCTGCCCGAACGGAATCCCTCTAAATCCAGACAAATATAACGAAAGCCAATCTTCAAAAAGGCTTCGGTCAGTCGCTTTCGCTCTGCAGCGTCGGCCAGTTGCGCAATCCGATCCGACGGAACTTCGATTCGCGCCAGATCGCCAGCGTGATACCGGACTCGCAGCGTTCCGTAACCGGCATCGCGGAGCAATTGCTCTGCTCGGTCAATCATAGCGAGCCTTTCCTCGGTGACCTCTTCTCCGTAAGCAACACGACTGGAGAGGCACGGGGTGGCCGGTTTGTTCCAAACAGGAAGGTTCCAATGTGCGGCCAATTCTCGCACCTCCGTTTTTCCCAATCCGCACTCCGCAAGCGGATTGCGAACATCCCACTCGCTGGCCGCCTCGAGGCCCGGACGATAATCGCCCAGGTCATCAGCATTGGCACCACTGACAATGATTCCTACATTCCAATCGCCCAATTTCTGGTGCATCCGCGAATAAAGTTCGCTTTTACAATGAAAGCAGCGACGGGGCGAATTTTCAGTGTAAGCGGGATTTTCTAGTTCACTCGTTTGCAGGACTTCATGCCGGATACCGATTTGCATCGCAACGGCAGAGGCTTCGGTGAGTTCGCCAGCAGCGAGGCTCGCACTGACACCTGTCACTGCCAACGCACGCTGCCCGAGGGCCACGTGCGCGGCTTTAGCCACCACCGAACTGTCGACGCCCCCACTGAAGGCCACCGCGCAGCTCTCTAGGGATTCTATGCACCGAACAAGACGATCGCGATGTGCTTCGATACTGGTCATCGGGGATTGAATTCAGGCCATCGTCAAAAAACACCCGCCTGCCGACGCACTCCGCGGAAAATATGACAAGACGACGTGGGCCACCGTGGGCCACTCTGTGCCCTTCGGACGATTCATTATTTGTAGCACAGTTGCAGTTTTTCGCACAGTTGCAGAAAAGCCAACCACGGGCTTCACAGTACCGTCACCTGCCATCAACCGCATGCTGCAGAGCCGTGGGCAAGCTCGTTTGTCTTCAAGGGGGCGCCTTGGGCCTGAGTTTCGTGATCCAAAACGCTTTGTCCGATGCTTTCACATCGGGCGCTGGCTATACGGCCCCCAAACCCTTTGCTAAGGCTCCCAACGAGCTGATTTAGCGGCTTACCTCATTAAGCACTGCAGCACACGGTCGATGGCAGATTCTTTGCTAGCGACACTCTAACACGCTGCTGTGCACAGAACAAGCAAATGGCGGAAATTCCGAGTCATGCCGGGCGCAATCTTTCGCCTTATTAGAGGATCCCAAATAATTTTGAAAAAGCCTTTTGCACCGAGCGCATCGAGACAAAAAGCATAAAGAAGTTGCTAAAACGGCGAGACAACATCGTCAACCGACAATGTCCTCAATTTCCCGGACAACCGGTTCCAAAGATTTCGTGTTTCGCTCCACGGCGACGACCACGGTTCGCTGCTCTGTTCCATCGGTTCGTGTCGCCGATATCGGCATCACCTGACGACCGTCCTCAAGTCGCACTCTTACGGTGAAACTACCGTCCTCACGAATTTCAATCGGTTGCCCACGAAAGGTCAGTTGCACTTTGGGATCGGTGGTGCCATAGATCAACAATTCCGATTCAACCTCAAGCGGTAGTTCCTGGTTTTTTGCCTCAAGTGCGTCTGCTCCGATGCCGTAGCGGGTCACCAAAGGCGAACCCATCGGTCGGCGAAGACGCTCTTCAAAAAGTTCGCGCAAATGATCAGCATCTTCGTTGTTTTCCAGTCCGCCACTCATCGCATAGATTTTATCGCAATCCCGCGCGACATCCTGCCAATTTTCATCAAGAGACGCACTCTCTTCGCGAGGTCGAGTCGTAACCGCATTGCTGGTGGTTATACAATGGAAACGCTCGCCCGCGAGATAGCCAATCTTGACTTGGAACGTCTGAGGCGGGTCCGCAACATCGATGTACCAGTTGTTCACATTCCCGTGAATGGGAATATCACGGATGACTTTTTCTACCGTTTTTGACGATGCGGACTGATTACCGGCCAAAAGCCGCAGCACCGGTTGCGCCTGATGCCAATCGCGATCCAAGGCGGCGGCTGCCCGCTCAATGCTCCGACGGTTTAACTCCCAAGTAGCCTGCAGCCAGTAGGGATCGCGAACCAGCAACGCAAGTCTATCTTTAGTTAATCCAGAGGGCGTTGTCCGGTTTGCTTCCCCGAGCGACTGCACAAGCTTCTGCGTAGACTGAAAATCACGAAGTCGTTTCCTTTTTATCGACTCTCTGTCCACCAATTCCCGCGGTGATGCGGGTTTTACCGTCCCAGCCGGACGGCCCGATTTAAGTCGCGATTTGCGCCGGGCGGCAAGCAGCAAAGCCCGTATGAGTTCCTCTTTTCGCATGGCGTGCCATCCCGCAACACCATCTTTTTTGGCGAGTTGAGCAAGATCCTTACACGTAAGCGCACGCAACGCATTTGCCGTCATTCGAGTCCTCCTCTCCGCCTTGTGACAGGCGGCGGGTAATCGTTTGTGTCACAGTTCGCCCAGCATCCGGCCAGCGAGCGGCAATCCGCAAGGGAATGCAATACCCTGAAACGCATGCGGCGGCATTGATGTGTATTGATTTTAATTGGTCAACGGCTGAAAGGCAAAGATTTTCTTCATGCAAGAATCCATAAACCAATAAAAAATAATACCTTATGACGTTTATCTCTTCGGGTTCTCATGCGTGCTAAGGTTCATCCGACAAGAGTCACTGATCTCGCGTCTAACGCCCGAACGCGGTTTGTTTCGTCGCCCGTGTCGTCGCTCGAGTGAGTGCCTAAACGACC
>JAYYJN010000109.1:0-49304 GCA_036146215.1 Planctomycetota bacterium | reverse complement strand
TTTAGCATCATTGATGCAATTTAATCGCGCTGGAGTCACCTGGAAATTAATGCCACCGAATGGTTATCATACGCAGTATGTCATTGCGCAGCACGACTTTAGTTTGCTCTGGATAGTGAGAATGGATCTATGAAAATTGCCGTCATCGGAACTGGGTATGTTGGCTTGGTGACAGGGACCTGTTTTGCTGAAAGCGGTAACGATGTCGTATGTGTCGACATTGACCAGACAAAAATCGAACGGTTGCGCAGCGGCGAAGTTCCTATCTACGAGCCGGGATTGGGCGAATTAATCGAACGAAATATTGCCTCTGGACGACTCCAGTTTACAACGGCTGTTTCGGTCGCTGTTCCTCCGGCACAGTTGGTCTATCTTGCGGTGGGGACCCCGATGTCCGAATCCGGTGCGGCAGACCTTACTGCCTTGTGGGCCGTTGTCGATTCGATTGCACCATATCTGAATGAAAATGCAATTACTGTTACCAAGAGCACTGTTCCGGTTGGTACAAACGCACAAATTCTTTCACGACTCAAGCAGAATACAGGTCGCGATTGTCGGGTCGCAAGTAATCCAGAGTTCTTAAAAGAAGGTGCAGCCATTGATGACTTTATGAAACCCGATCGTGTCGTTGTCGGGGTTCGAAGCGAGGAAGATGGAGAGATTCTCAGACGCCTTTATGCACCCTTTCTTCGCACTGAAAAACCTTTTCTCACAATGTCGCCTGAAAGCGCAGAAATGACAAAATATGTGGCGAATGCTCTGCTAGCCACAAAAATAAGTTTTATCAATGAAATGTCTGGAATATGTTCGGCCACGGACGCGAATATTGATGATGTTCGCCGAGGAATCGGGCACGATAGTCGGATTGGTTTTGCATTTCTGTTTCCAGGTGTGGGTTATGGTGGAAGTTGTTTTCCAAAAGATGTGCGGGCACTCGATTATTTGGCAAAAAGTCAAAATATTGATGCCCAAATATTACAGGCGGTAGATCGGGTGAATACCGTCCAAAAGGAATTGGTGCCGGGGCTTATTCAACAACATTTTGATAATGATCTCGATGGAAAAAAGATAGGTGTTTGGGGATTGGCCTTCAAACCAAAAACCGATGATATTCGAGAAGCACCGGCATTGGTGCTTATTGATCGCTTATTGGAAGCGGGTTGTGAATTATGCGTCCACGATCCCGAAGCGATGAGTAATGTTTGTGAGAAGTATGGCGATCGCTTGACTTATTGTGACCGCCAGTTGGATGCACTGAATGGTGTTGATGCGGTTGCGATTATGACCGAATGGGGTGAATTTCGGACGCCTGATTATGCAGAAATGAAGTCCAGGATGAGGCAACCGGTAGTGTTTGACGGTCGAAATATTTTTAATGGTGAACAGATGCAATCTGCGGGATTTACGTATTATTCGATTGGTCGTCCAACAGTACATGTATCGATTGATAATTCTGGCGATTAATCAGGATGTCTATTCCGATCTTCTCCCTGCATCGTAGGGATATGCAGGATATCTGAAGGTTGACGGATCAACCATTTCAGAAGTGCGGGAAGAAATAACAGGTCGCCGACAAGCGCACCGCCTATCGTCGCACATGCCATCATCGAGAACATTCGGTGAGTTGGCAACGGGCTGATAAGCACTGTTGCAAATCCTGAAATTAGGATGAGGGTGGTTATCACCAACGCGCCGCCAACACCGAAAAATGTCGAACGAATTGCAGATTCGACATCAAATCCTTTTTCTAGTTCTTGGCGGAACCGCGTTAAAAAATGAATCGAATCATCCACTGCGATACCTATACAAACTGCGAGCGCACATACGCTAACAATTGCCAAATTTTGATCTGTCGCAACAAGCAGTGCGCCGGTTAATGCGAGAGGAAAAAGATTTGGGATAATGGTCACCAGGCCGATTCTCCATGATCGATAAAAAATAATCATCACAACAAGAATGATGATCGACGCCGTGCCTAGACTGGCAACTAAGTCATAGACAATGAGCGAAACATCCCGTGATGTTTTTACCGGAATCCCGCTTAGCTTAAGTTCCAGGCCAGGATACGCATCTTCCAAGTTCTCAAGTTTTTTGTTAAGTCTTGCAAAAATGGGCGCATAAATTGCGGCGCCGAGATCCTGCGTGCGGATGTATATCTGGATCTGATCACGAGACTGGTTCAGGAAAACACTGCGAACGCCGGGCGACAGTAATTCAACGTAATCCATCGATTTATTCGATGGTTTTCTTCCAAGAGAATCTAATAAATCCTGAATCGACAATGGGTGACGAAGTAGTGACTCGTGAGATAAAAATTTATTTATTTCATTAATGACTTCCAAAAAATGAACATCCGTCTCTGAACTTGAGTTTGGAAATTCACCGGTTACTTTCACAAAATCGATTCCACCCATCGACTCATTACAGTGTTGCAAAGCACGGGTTGCTGGACTGTCCGCCGGAAGCGCATTGATCGTGCGGGCATCCGGCTTAAGGGATAAGGAAACAGCTATGCAAAGAATGGTCAAGAGTGCACCCAGCATACTGATCGATCTATAACGGTGTAAAATAAAATTTAACAACTGATTGAATTTTGTAAGTTCGAACGGACGGTGGTTAGTTTTTACATGACCAACCAGTTTTCCAAGGCGAGATATTGTCAGGGCAGGGATGATCGTCAATACGGCGACAAATGTCACTAGAACACCAACACTACAGGCAATTCCGAAATCCCGAATCGGTGTGGAGCGGGCAAGTAATAAAGAGCCGAATCCGACAGCGGTGGTAATCGAAGTTAACAAGCACGCTACGCCGACCGCTCCAATCGCTTGGTGCAAAGCCGCGAACCGATTTTGGCCACTCGTCCAATGTTTACGAAAAACCACCATCAGGTGGACACCATCCGTCAATCCAACCATGGTGATCAATACAGGGAGTACGACAGAGGTTAAGTCATTACCCTGTATCGATAGTAAATCTAATGCTCCTGCAGTCCAAAACATACTTATCGCGGGTACGGCACCAACAATCATGATGGTGCCGACGTCCCGAAACAGCGCGGTCGCGATAAAGAAAACTAAGATGTAGCTGATAATTTGGAATTTTCGATGGTTATCGCGGAATGCCTTTTGAGCAGCCAGATAAAGTGGGACGCGTCCGGTAATTTCAATTTCAAAATCTGTAGGAAATGCATCCACTGCGGTCTGACTTGCGGCTAATAAATTAACAGTGCAGTCTTCATCTTGCTGGATTCCCATCCAGTCATAACGTATCGGTAGCAATAGAGTCGTCGCATCGGGAGAGATTAGTTGACCGTATACCAACGGGTGCTTAAGAATACGCGCTTTGGCCTCCCGGTATTCGGATACTTCTGCCGTATCGTCCGGAATCCAAGCTGGTGATAATCCAAATATGTTGAGGGGTGGAAGATCCTCGATCCAGAACACGCTCTGAATGTACGGCAAATTTTCAATACTGGCCACGAGGCTCCGGAGAGCCTGAATGCTTGAGGGAGCGAATAAGTCCGAGGAGCGGATTACGATAAAACTATCGGCTCTGTCAGGCCGAAATATTTCCTCGCCTGTTGACGCTTTTGTAATTTCAAGGTCTTGCAGTGGAATATGCGCTGCACCGGGCCGCGGCGAAAGACTTGGCCATAATGCAAGTAAACTGATGGCCAGAATAATACCCCAGATTAGTTTGGGGTGCGCGATGACCCAATCGGCATAACGTGTTACTAATTGCACGATGATCTAAATATACCTTGGCGAGATTCATCCGCGCCATGGATCATGAAAACCTGCTTATCGCAAAAGAAGTCGAAAGTAATTATTTTAACTGATCCAATAGTTTGCGCAGATCTTCTCGTTTTTTATCTTCTGTGAGCGATTCGGAAATATAGGATGCAGTTTCTTGTAGACTAATTTGCTGATCTTGATTGCGATCAATTACCGCGAACGCAAAGCGTCGGAATGATTCGCCCACCTCATTGCGTTGTACCTGTGAATCACCGTCGCGATCCCATTTATTCATCCATTCGGCAGCAAGCTTATTGGCTCGAGTACGTTGATTTTGTTTATCCGCCTCTTCTTTGTTTTCTTTTTTCAATCGACTGTGATTCTGATTGCGTGGCACTGATACTTCAAAAAATGCAATCATCATTTCCTCCCAACTCTGATCACCCCAGCGTACCGTCGAAGACGCATCCGGATTAACAACATTGCCTGATGAATTGTCAAAATGTGCGGTACATTCGATCTGTTTAAGTTTGTTTAGGAGTAAAGGTTCGGCAAGCCGGTAAACATGTTGCCAATTGAAATCGTATTGAGGAACATCCAAAAGGATGGTTTTATCATCTGCCTGATTGTGACCAGTGATTCGAAACGATTTACCGCGCAGGTGCATATGCGGAGTGAGAGCAGTGAGTTTTGCATTCTCTGGAAACTCAGTCAGTGCTGAGTCAACGCGATAATTCGAATTGCCAGGTGGTATTTTAAAGTGACGATTTGCGGAAATGAGTGTCATCACCTCTTCATCCACTTTGTCCGAACTCGTAAAAACAAGTCCAATTTTTGTCTGATCTTCTTGGATCGATCCGTTAGGGGTGTAGTGCATTTGGAAAATGAATCGGCTTCCCGCCGGTATCCTGCGTGCCTGTCCTGGCTTTAAAGCTGTGATACGCTGTCCCGGAACATAAGCAGCTAGCCAACCGTAATTGTCAGCATCTTGCTGTCCAGGAGCGCTAATGAACACGATCGCGTGATGCACAACGCTCCGATTTCCAGGCAGAACCTCTGCACCGGTTACCCAACGATCTTCCGTAAATTTGGGATCGACCACAAAATATTGATATTCCACCGTACCATCTGCGGGTACCTGGAAGGGAGCATCCCGCATCGTGAAAATCAACTCGGGCGGACGATCGAGTTGCCATTCCGATACCGCTGCCCGCTCTGCCGGCACAAACGCTTCCGTTCCCTGGGGGCATCCATCGTCGATCCACCGGGCAACCAATTCGCGCTCCTCCAAATTCATCTGTCGCGCGTTAGAGAATGATCCATGTGCCGGATTCGCATGCCATGGAGGCATGCGGCCTTGTTCAATTACCTACCCGATGGTCTCGGACCATGCAGCAACATCATCATAATTTGTCAAGGAAAAGGGACCGATTTCTCCTTCTCGATGACATTCAATACAATGTTTGTCCATAATCGCCGCGATGCGATTCTGATAGGTCACACTTCCTGACCGTCTGTGTGAAGAATAATTTCTGCCGATAAAACATCCTACAGCTTCCGTACGTGGAATACTGATCGGCTGACCCTGTCGGAGTTGCTTGAAGGCCTCCTTCAGATATTCCTTTCCAGGGGCATCACGGGCATAACCAACCCCATATTGATCATCAATGCGACCCCGATAAAGAATATCACCCTGCCGATTGATGATCAAAGCTTCGGGAGTCCGTGTTGCTCCCAATGCTGTCGCAAGTTGACCTTTCGGATCTTTGTAAACTGGAAAAGAAATCTTATTATTTTTGACAAATGTATTTACTTCTTTCCGCGTATCCTGACTGTTAGCATTTACTCCAATAACGTCAACGAGGTCCTGAAAACTTTCTGAAATCATGCCGAGTTTCGGCAGATAAATTTTCACGAGTGGACACTCTGTGCCCAAAAATATAACCGCCAGATAAGGCTTATCTGACAAAGTTCCAACGCTCTGCATTTCGCCGTTTATCTTCTCCAGCGAAATTGATTCAATATTATTCGATTGTCGCAATGTGTTTTCTTGGGCGATCATCGTGGCTGGAAAAAATGACACCCCACTAGCAGCTAACGTCAAGAAAAGACCGAAGCGTAGCACATTGATTGGCATGATTTTAATCGGAACTCATGATAATGAATGCAAAGTAACAGAGCTGGACTTAATGCAATTAGTATATCCGTGAGTCGCTAGATCGATAAGGCAAGCGTTTTCGATATTTTCATTCAAAAATACTGAGCGACTAGTCGCCGTATTTTTCGAGTAAGATTTTTGCCGTTTTAACCATTTTCTCTCGGCAAGATTTAGGAGATAAAATTTCGGCATGTTCACCTAGCGACAACACCCGTGGAAGTATTTCTTCTTCGTAAGCCTCCTCAATTTCAATTATCACTGATTGGTCCTTTTGTTCACGGATTCGTTGTTTTGGGTGTTTTAAAATTTCTGCCGCCAGTTCGGCAAATTGGCTCGTTATACGTATGCGGAACTTTTTCGGCTTGTTGTTCCGAAAAATACCAATGCTGTTATCAAAATGCGCATCAGGATCAAAATTTCGCTGGGGTACGAATCGACGATCGATAAAGGAAACTGCTGTGATGCGATCCAATCTGAATGACTTGATCGGACCCTTTGGGTGAATCTGCTCGTTTGCCGATGGCACATCCGCGGCCAAAATATAAATACTTCCGTCAAACAGGCAAATCGCGTGTGGTGCTATAATCCGATTGCGGGCACCGTTTTTTCCTAGTCCTTGGTAACGAACCTTGATCAGGCGATGTTCAAAAGTGGCTCGGTTTAGCGAGGAAAGGATTCCCTCTTTTTTCGCGTAATTTCCCGGCCCGTGGCCACGGACAATGAATCCGGCCCGCTGGCGGTCCAGATGTGCAAGGACTTCCGGAGACGTACTATCGCGCATCCGTTCCCAAAGACGTTGAATTCCATCCCAGTAGGGTGTCCCAGCCAGTGGATAAAGAAGTTCCCTTCCAGCTGAAAATGCAAGCAATTCAATAACACCGATCGGTAACCGTGGAATTTTTCGCCGAGTTTTGTCCAATATCCAGATTTTAGGGCGGTCCGGATTTGCTGTGTCGTGCTGCTCAATGGGATAACCCAGTTGTCGCCAATGCTCCAAATCTCTCTTAATAGTTTTTTCGTGGAGGGATGAGAGTCCTAGTGATTCAATAACCTCGTCTCGAATTTCTCGAGTTGTCATTCCAAACCGCGAATTTTCGAGTAACTCCAAAACCTTAAACTGGCGAGCTGTTTGCTTTCCCCGTTGCATGGATGGGGCCATTGATCATCCTTTCCAAGTGAGCAAATCACGAAACAAAAGAATTTTAAATTGTTTTCACTCAAAAAGGAATTGGTTCAAATTCAACCGTTCAAGCAGCAGCAGTTTTCCTGAGAAGTTTGGTTGCGCTTTTTATCCGGTAGGTTACTGTTGACCGTGAGATTCCAAGACAAGAGGCTATTTCTCTATGGCTTTTTCCTTCCAGTTGCAAATTAATTAAGATGTGAAATTTACGAGGGAGTGCATCAATCGCTTGCTGCCATGTGTCTCGCTCAAAAACGTCGTGAGGTCGTTGGTCCGTAGCGATTCGACGATAGTCGACCAAACTGTTTTCGATTCGATCGCTTTCGAATTCTTTAGAATCAGACCAGAGGTCACTCGTAACGCGAATCCTATTTTTTTTTGTTCTGAGGTGGCTAGAAATTAGATTTTTAAGAATTGTACCGGCCCAGGTGGAAACCGAACTCTTGTCAGGTTGCCAACGTGTCCGGCTACGATCTTTAGTCCGCGCCACACGTATCAATGTTTCTTGGACAAGATCTTCTGCCAGTTGGTATCGACCGACTTCATCGCGCGGGATTCGACTCAGAGCCAAGCCTTTCAGTTGTGGATACAATCGTTCTGCAAGAGTCGCAAAAGCGGATTCTTCACCCCTGTAGAATTCTTCGATCAACGAGGACTCGGTTCTGGATTTGTCATAGTTTGAGAATGTGGCTCGCATTGTTGTTTCTCCCTGGGTTTTGTTTGCTGTTCTTTAATTTCGCTAGCGAGTGGACACGGTTGGTCCAGCGGGAGAAAACAGCTCAAAATGATTGAATTATGTTGTTTTTATGGATAATTTTCGTCCGTCCTTGTCTTGCAGACTGTCTTTTTGAACAGGAGATCCGAGAATGAGACGTGGCCTATTTTCGTTTCACCTACGCGGAGCATCATCTTGGATAATTCCGATTCGTCATCGATCGATACCGATGAAAATTTGCGTGTTTGTAACGTCCAACCAACGGTCTGGAGTAACACCTTTCCCTCGCGACCCTATGATCTTGTTGTGATTGGTGGAGGAACCGCAGGGTTGGTAAGTGCAGCCGCCGCGGCTGGTCTCGGTGCCCGGGTCGCGTTGATCGAACGCAATGCGCTCGGCGGAGACTGCCTTAATACCGGATGTGTCCCGTCTAAGGCATTGCTTCAATCCGCGCGGGTTGCAGCGGCATTTTTTAATGCATCACATTTTGGAGTCCAAAGTGATTCGGCACCGGAAGTGAATTTTTCTGCTGTAATGCAACGCATGAGGCGATTACGGGCAGAAATAAGCGTGAATGATTCCGTAGAGCGATTCTCTCGTCTCGGCGTTGATATATTTTTCGGCAGCGCTGAATTCACCGGACCAAAATCCGTTTCAATCGAAGGCAGTCAGATTGGATTCAAGCGTGCAATCCTTGCTACGGGCGCAAGACCGCGTATTCCATCGATTCAGGGTGTCGACACCGTCGATGCGCTAACAAGTGAAAATGTATTTGCCTTGAACACCATGCCTGCTCGGCTTGGAATAATCGGCGGAGGACCGATCGGGTGTGAACTCGCACAAGCCTTTGCCCGCTTTGGCTCAGAAGTAACTCTGTTTCATTCAAAAGCAGGCATCCTCCCGCGGGAGGATCCGGATGCGGCGACAATCGTAACGAAAGCTCTGGAGAAGGATGGTGTACAACTTGTGGGAGACGCAAGGAATATTGGCGTTCAGCAGCGCCCTGAGAATATTCTTATTTCTGCTAATCAATCCTCAACAAACTTATTTTTTGATGTCGATCGAATCCTACTTGCCACAGGGCGGAGGCCAAACACTGAAGGTTTGAATCTCAAAGCAGCAAAGGTGGACTATGATAACGATCGGGGTGTCGTTGTTGATGACCGTTTGCGGACAACCAATCGTCGCATTTATGCGGCGGGTGATGTTTGTTCTAAATTTCAATTTACGCACGCGGCCGATGCGTTTGCACGCATCGCCGTAGGAAACGCACTTCTAGGACTGCGGAGACGCGTGAGTCGATTGCAGATTCCCTGGTCCACCTACACTGCTCCTGAAATCGCTCAAATCGGTATCCAGCCCTGGTCCGCTGCCCGTCGCGGAATAAAAATTGATTCGTTTATGCAATCTTTCAACGGAGTAGATCGTTGCATCCTTGATGGCGAAACCGACGGATTCGTTAAGTTATATGTTCGCCCGCACTCTGATAAAATCATTGGAGGCACAATAGTGGGTAAGCATGCGGGTGAACTCATCGGATTCGTGTCGCTCGCAATGACAAACAACATCGGATTAAAAAGAATGGCCGGGACAATCTTTCCGTATCCGACAGAAAGTGAAGTATTCCGTCGTCTCGGAGATCAATACAATCGCAATCGATTGACACCGGGAATCAAATGGCTATTTTCGCGATGGATTTCCTGGCGGAGATAAGCGACCCATCATTTAGTGGTTTCAGATATTTAAAGATTTGATTGATAATGCCTTTAAAAATTTTATCTTTGATTTGTTGTTTGTGGGTATTTTCCGGGGTGATTGATTCCCTGGAAGCGATAGAGAATTCCGCTGAAATACTTACTTTGAGTGGATGCGAGGGTCGACCCGGAACTGGGAAAAAAATTGTGTTGATATCGGGTGATGAGGAATATCGATCAGAAGAGGTTTTACCACAATTAGCTAAAATTCTTGCTCAGCAGCATGGTTTTGACTGTGTTGTGCTTTTTGCGATCCGCCCAGAAACGCAAAAAATTGATCCTAATTTTAGACATAATATTCCTGGACTGAATCATTTACGGGACGCTCAGGCGATGGTCATCGCCACTCGATTCCGTGACCTTCCGAAATCGCAAATGCAGGAGATCGATCACTTTCTACATCGTGGTGGCCCGGTCGTCGGTATGCGAACGGCAACCCATGGATTTAATATACCAGTGGACAAGCCGTATGCTCATTATGGAAACGGGTATCAAGGGGAAAAGGAATTCTGGCGAGGCGGTTTTGGTCGTGCGATTTTGGGCGAGAAATGGATTTCCCACCACGGTGATCATCGAAAGGAAAGCACTCGTGGACTGATCGCTCCGGGTGAACGACAAAACCCAATTGTCCGAGGAATTAATGATGGAGACATTTGGGGCCCGACTGATGTATATGGAGTTCGGTTGCCACTTCCGGGTGACACTCAAACGCTAATTTTAGGGCAAGTGTTGGATGGTATGAAACCTACCGATGCTCCACTTGCAGGAACAAAAAATAATCCAATGATGCCAATTGCGTGGACTAAAAGCTATCAACTTCCCGGTTCACAGAGTAGCACTGGAAAGGTATTCAATACTACGATGGGATCGTCTACTGACTTTTTATCGGAAGGTTTACGGAGATTGATCGTCCAAGGAATTTTTTGGGGATGTGGAATGGAAAAATCAATTCCGACGCGAGGTCTCCGCGTAGATCTTGTGCCACCGTATGATCCGAGTGACTTTGGATTTCGAACTGATGAGGATTGGGTAAATAGAAATCTTCAACCGGCGGACTTCAGCAAGCCATGAGTCTTTACTGTGCGAGTGGATCTGTTGATACGGTAATTGAATCTCAGCAATTGCAACATTTATTGTTCGACTCATTCGAACAGATTGGTCGGCGAGAGCGTGTGCTGGTGGTACCTCCTGATTACACCCGCATTCACAGCCAGGCCGGACCCATTACATGTCTGACTCATCAGTTCTATGGAGAATATCTGGTTGATGTACTCCCGGCGCTGGGAACTCACTTTCCGATGGAAGCGTGGCAAATCGAGCGCATGTTTCCCACATTACCGAAGCCGCTGATCCGCACGCATCGTTGGCGAGAAGATGTAGTTACAATCGGAGAGGTGCCGGCTGATTTTGTTAGTGAGGTGACCGAAGGTATTTATCGCAAATCTTGGCCCGTACAAGTTAATCGGTTGCTCTGGGAAGGGAAGCACGATTTGATCTTATCGGTAGGGCAGGTCGTTCCGCATGAAGTGATCGGAATGGCAAATTTCAATAAGAATATTTTTATTGGAACCGGTGGTGAAGACGGAATTAACGAAAGTCATTTTATTGGCGCAGCATACGGCCTCGAGAGGATGATGGGTCGTGCCGATACGCCTCTGCGAAAAATTCTTAATTATGCGGAGGATCATTTTTGCAGCCACCTTCCCATTCTCTATGTGCTTACCGTGGTTTCGCCGGATCCGGTTGGAAATCCCATACTTCGCGGACTGTTTATTGGTGATGACTTGGATTGTTTTCAGCGGGCATGTTCGCTTTCAGTTGAAACAAATTTTCAGCGACTTGATCGCGAAGTGCATAAGGCCGTCGTTTATCTTGATCCGGAGGAATTCAAAAGTACCTGGCTGGGAAACAAGGCCATCTATCGTTCGCGAATGGCCCTGGCTGATGGAGCACAGTTGATCATTCTTGCGCCGGGGGTGAAAACTTTTGGAGAGGACCCGAAAATTGACCAATTGATCCGGAAATATGGTTATCGCTCAACACCAGAAATTCTCGAAGCTGTCGAGTCTGGTGAGGATCTCAAAAATAATCTGGCGGCTGCCGCCCATTTAATACACGGTTCTCCGGAAAATCGTTTTGATGTTATCTACTGTTGTGATCAACTCTCACAGGAAGACATCGAATCGGTCGGCTATCGCTATGGAAATCTTGGAAAAATGATGAAGACATACGATCCCGATCACCTGACTGATGGGTGGAACCAGATCGAAGGTCAGGAAGACATCTTTTTCATTCGCAATCCGGCACTCGGTTTATGGGCCTGCGACGAAAAATTACCCTGATGCACCCTAATGCAATGTGAAATAAAACAAACCAGAGGATGGTAATGATCTTATTCGCTTTGATTGAATTTGCGACTAAACTTCGAAACTCAGCATTCATGTCTCTGGCGGCATTTCTGACTTTTTTCGGGGGTCATGAAAATTTATCGGCTGAGCCGGTGGCCCCGGATGCATTCCCGCAAATGGACAAATTTTTCCGCTCCACCTACGTTCAAGCTCGTGACCAAACATTACGGGATACAGGGCCAGTCATTTTTGTCCAGAGTGAGGATTTAATCCTTTTTTACGATGGTAAATCCATAAAAAGTGCGCCGCCGCTGTCTGATTACAGAACGCTGACCACTGTTTCGCATCTAACACTAACGATTTTTCTTTTATTAGAGCCGTATGGAGAGGGCCCTCTTTCTGAATCTCGCATTGATAGTCTTAAAACGTTACAAAATCTCACCAAGTCCATGCAAAGTGAATTGAGTAAACGGATGGCAGAAAACCCGGATATGGTGGAATCGCAGAAGCGGGTGATTGCAAAAACACTATCGTTGATAAAACAAATTATTGCTCAAAAATCATGGTCTACAAAAGATCTGGATGACTTTTTAGACGATGTGAAACCGCAAATATTGCAAAATATTAAACTCGCAGCAAAATTTCGAATCGATCACTTTCACCGTCAAATCGTCATTTGGAAACAAAATATATCCACAGAAGACTGGGATCGATTGCATGTAATTGTCTCCGGGCCGGCAATGCCAAGAAAAAATAATCTGGCAGTGCAATATTTTTCCAAACTTCTAGGCGTACGGGGTGAGGGTGAAAAAATCATCTATGCCGAGTCGGTTTTTCAGCCCACGCGTGCGAGGCAAATATTGGGTACAAACCTACTCGATGCACAGATCGGTGAGGGCTACTTTGGTGATCCGTGGCGAATGCATCGTGATTTGCTCGGCAATGCCGCCGCGGTTTACTTGGATGGAGTCTCCCTTTCCCTACCAGAATGATCGGCAAATTAATGAACCGCTAACATACTGATCTGTGGTTTGGTGTAGATCCGAAGACACCAATTCCATATAGTTTTCTGTTATTGGTTATTGAAGATTATTTTTTTGAGAATTTCATGTCTGCGCAACCAACTGATTGCACGATCGCAAATACGCCCTATCTGCGTTTAATTGACCGTGGGGGTTGGTCATTTGTTCAGCGAACAACTGGAGTGGGAGTGGTAGCAATTATTGCCGTCACCAAAGAAAACAAGCTCTTGTTAGTCGAACAGTATCGACCACCACTAAATCAATCGGTACTTGAATTACCGGCCGGAATCGTCGGCGATCTTACGGATCAACCACTGGAAGACCTATTGCAGGCCGCAAAACGGGAGTTGATGGAAGAGGTCGGCTATCAAGCAACAACATGGTCCGAATGGGTTACGGTTGCCTCCTCGGCAGGCTTAACGGACGAGTGTGTCACTCTTTTTTTCGCGAATGATCTGGAAAAGGTGGGGCCTGGAGGTGGTGATGCCAACGAAAATATCGAGGTTCACGAGATACCCCTCTCGCAAATCGATAATTACCTCGATCAGCGGGTGGATGCGGGAGTCCTTTTAGATGGCAGGGTGTATGCCGCAATTTACTTCCTTCGGGCAAAAACAGATTTAGCATTCTAGCGAAAATACTTCATCTATCTAATGCTCGATGCCCTCCTGCTCAATAAAAATCGCAGTCCTGTTTGAAGATCAGCATTTAATTGTGTTGGAAAAAGAAGCAGGCTTACTTTCACAGCCCGGTTTGGGACCCACGCAGCATGATTCACTTCTTGCGCGCATCCGAATTGATTGGCCTTCCGCTCAGATTGTTCATCGGCTTGATCGAGATACGTCAGGGTTGATGGTGCTTGCACTTGATCCTGAGACACATCGAAAGTTGAGTGCTCAATTTGCGCAGCGACAGGTAAAAAAAATTTACCGCGCACAAATTGATGGGTGCCCTGACCGAAGATCTGGAACGATCGATGCGCCTATACGCCGAAAATCAACCCGCCCCCCGCGCTATTGCGTCGATTTCAAAAACGGAAAAGGCGCGACTACGCATTGGATAGTTACCGCGTCACATGGATCGATGGCGCATATTACACTGCGACCGATTACCGGGCGAAGTCATCAGTTGCGAGTCCATATGGAATATATCGGGCACCCTATCCTAGGTGACCCGCTTTACGGAACAGAGCAATCCCGTGGCAAACTCTCTCGGCTTGGGTTGCATGCTCACTGTCTCGCATTTCGGCACCCTTCCACAACGAAATGGATGCAGTGGACCTCACCTGAACCTTTTTAACCGAGCACTCCGATTAGATCGCGTCTTCGTCATCTTGCGGGCAATGAGTTTCTGATTCAGCTTCGAACTGTAGTGTCACATGTTCGATTTCAAATTGATCGGACATTGTTCTTCTTAGTGATTCGAGAACTAGGTTGTATTCGCAGTCAGGCCGCACCACAACGTGAGCGGTAAGCGCAGTTTCTGTGGTGCTCATCGCCCAGATATGAAGATCATGAATAGAAACAACATCAGCATGTGATTGAAGTGCATGATTGACTTTATCTGGATCAATGCGAGGTGGAACGGCATGTAGCAGCAGTGCTGTGGAGTCGCGGAATAAGCTCCAGGTGCTTACAAGAATCACCGCTGCGACCAGTAGGGAAACCGTTGGATCTATCCAATTAACGGGATAGATTTTTGTCATCAGCCCTGCAAACACCACGCCAAGCGAAACTCCGGCATCGGCTGCCATGTGTAAAAAAGCACCTTGAATATTAATATCGTTCTTGCGGCCACGAAGAAACAACAGCGCTGTGAACAAATTAATAAACACTCCCACGACAGCCACAGCCATGATTGTATTGCCGGCGACTTGTACGGGATGGGAGAATCGCTCAATCGCTTCCCAGGCAATAGCCCCCACAGCAATCAGCAACAGTAAGGCATTTAGAAATGCGGCCAAAATAGAACCGCTTCTCCAACCGTAAGTCCGTCGCGTGGAAGGTGGTATCTTACTCAGCCGATAACCGGCCCATGCTAATAGCAACCCCACAACATCACTAACGTTGTGTCCTGCATCAGCCAGAAGCGCGAGGGAATCAATCGCTAGTCCATATGCCACCTCGACACCGATATAGATGAGATTCAGACCGATACCGAAAGAGAAAGCAAACGTATAATTGGCCGGCCCATGGCTGTGGCCGTGGTTATGGTGATGACCCATCAGTGTATCCTCGCACCACCACGCCTTAAGCCGCGGCTTCTTCCTGCAAATATTCTCGCGGTTGATAGAACCAGGCGACTATCACAAACAGCACCGCCGTTACCAGCATTAACTGTGCAAAGAACCAGAAGTAGGCCGCACCTGATAGGTTCTCGCCGCCACCAATGGAGATATCGGTGGAAAAGTCTTCTTGCGCAGCTGATGTTCCTGCCTGAGTATCTTCCGCACTACTGCGGGAGCCGATTTCATCCCGACGACGGTCAAGCCAAGTCTTTTCTGGATGAAGTGATGCAAAAAGATCACCCCCTGCTGATGCTGCGATTCTTTTTTCTTCTTCTGTCTGGACATTGCGAATAACCGTCAAATGAACATCATCGACAGTGTACGGAATACCATCTGGTCCAAGGCTACTGATTAAAAATCGTTTATTGTTTTTGAGATCATATGAGAGTGCATTACCCCATTGATCGCGTGTCACACCAACCAACTCTGAACCCGTCTCGTCGAGAGGCAGCATTTGCTTTGCTTCCCAATGCTTTAAGATTTCTTTCAGTGCGGTCTGCAGCCGAGTATTTTCGGTAGTCCGAACCTCGATTACTTCTCCACGAGAACTAAACAAGACAGATGGCGGGGTAGACGATTCTGATTCTTCTTTTTGAGAAAGAATAACTAAAACATTTCCATCACTTTGCGGCTCAGTAGACAATCCGTTGTTGGTTGCAATCTCTGACAACTTCCGGGTATCCAGTGAGCCATCTTCTTGGAATGCATTCTGTACCAATCGGGTGGCTGGAGCCGTGCCCTCGGGCACAATAATGTAACTGTTCACCGCCGCTGTAAAAAAATTCCCGAGTGATACGCTCATCAGGAACAGTGCCATGATGACTGATTTCATCTTTCGCGGCGCCTGGGTATAGCTGAATTCAAGACATGTAATGGACACCATCACTTCCGCAGCAGTCAGCAGGGCATACGCAAATATCTGCCATCCAATAGAGGGGTGTTCTCCTGAATCAATCCGCTGCTGCGCAACGGCCACCGTTGCAAATGCGCCCACCATGACAAACAAACCGAGCGATATCTTCCGCATTGGTGTGAGAGGAAACACTTTATCAATCAATGGATACACCACGAACTGAAAAAGTGGGATAAACGCCAAGATCAAGATCGGATTGACTGCTTGAATCTGAGATGAAAGCCAAGTAATCCCAAGCCAACGACGGTCCATGTCTTCGGCTTGAAGTACCCAAGATGAACCCATCTGATCGAACAGAGCCCAGAAAACGGCTACAAAGATATAAATAATCAATAGCTTGCCGATGGCGGCAAGACCTTCACGACTGAATGTTTCACCGAAAAATGCTTGGCTTCCTCCCGGTGGCACGTGAATAAATACCTTGCGGCCCATCCAAAATACAACCGTGGCAATTGCCATCAACACGCCGGGGATTCCAAACGCCCAATGCGGACCGTACCACTCCAATAACCACGGGGTCAGCAGCGTAGAAATAAAAGCCCCCATGTTGATGGAAAAATAAAACCAGCCAAATACCTTAGTGAGCAGGAAACTATTGGTTTTTCCGAATTGATCACCCACGTGGGCAGATACACAGGGTTTAATACCTCCAGATCCCACGGCAATTAATAAAAGCCCTGCAATCATCCAGTGCATCGGCACACCCTGGTAGCCCATCACAGCAAGCGCCGCATGCCCGAGGCAATAAACAATGGAGAGTGAGAGAATCGTGTGATATTTTCCAATGAGAATGTCGGAGAGCAGCGCCCCGAAAATCGGGAAAAAATAGACAGCTGAATTAAATAAATGGACGTTTGCCGTTGCCTCCGCATCCGACATCGTATCGCTTGGTCTTGAGCCCTGCATCAAGACGAGATACTGAGTCATAAAAATAATCAAAATCCCTTTCATTCCGTAGTAGCTGAAGCGCTCGGCGGCCTCGTTTCCGATGATATAGGGAATGCCGCCTGGCATTTTCGATGTCGGTTCTGGCGCAGTGCGATACGTTGTTTCTGTCATGGCGTCTCTCCGACACTCCCTGTCGTTTGTTGCTTGTTATCTTCGACAAATTGTTGGGTATATCGATACCCGTTAGCCTCTCAGTATCCCAGAGGTGGTGTTGCTGGGGCAAGCACCCCACTATGCTTCTTTCCGCAAACATGCGTAAAAAACAAAGCATAAAAGGGCAAACTTCAGTCGCCCATTAAAAGCGGAAAGGGCGTAAAGCAGAAAACCGGTATTAATAATGAAACGAGCCCCAAGCCATACCTCAACGGGCCCAGTTTAACTCGATCATCGGCAGTCGGGGGATGGTCAGTACCCATTAATAGGACAAGAATCAACATCAGTGTCCAGTTGTAAGACTCGGTCCATACAATGAATAACATTGCAGCAAGCATGAAACCGCGGGCCACCCAGCGTGCATAAGGGCCAAAGAGGGTGTAGGAAACATGACCACCATCTAGTTGACTTACAGGTAACATATTAAGTCCGGTCACCAGCATGCCTACCCAGGCAGCCATATAAATCGGATTCACGACAAATGTAAACGATTTTTTCAGAGCGCTGGGATCATTGTTCTTCTCTGCATAATCTTTTTTAACTTCATCGAGATCGTGCAACAGGGGAATTAATAATTTAACGAGCAAAGGGTCTCCATAACCTCGAGCCTCAGGACGCTCAGGCGTTGGCTCTGCAACACTGAGCCCATAGAGCAACAATGGAATTGTTAAGACAAGGCCAGCAAGTGGTCCGGCGATTCCGATATCAAACACTTCTTTGCGGTTTGCCCGGTTGGGGTTCATTCCGATGACTGCACCCATTGTTCCGGTCACCATGAAAGGAACAGGAATAAAAAAGGGGAAGCTGGCTGGAATTTTATAGCGGAGCGTCATGAGAAAGTGGCCCATCTCATGAAGCAATAAAATGGCCATTACCCAAACCATATAAAGGACGCCGGTTTTCCAGTTGTACCGCAATCCGTCGTACCAACTGGCCCAGACAACCGCTCGCTGTTTTGCGATTTGTTGCTTGCCTTTCAGATCCGTATATGAATCTCCGGGTTGGACTTCGATTTGGACGGGATTGCCGAAAACTGGCGTTTCCCATGCATTCCATCGGTAACAACCGGCTGAGAATGTCGTGAAACAGGTTGCAGAAAAAAGTAAGATTGGTAGCAAAACCCGCCGACGCCGCGGTGCGATCAATTCGGCCCGCACGATCTCAATCGGTTTTTCATCTGCTATTTCCATCCATTCCAAGATACCAGATGGAACCGCCTCGTCTACTCAGCAGTGGTGGGGGAGAGTAGTTTGTACTCGCCACGGCTCCAACGCTCGATATCGGTCTTATAGTATTTTGAAAATCGACTCTCACATGGGCCACCTGGAATATTCGTCCACGCTTCGTCGGAACTCATATCCGTTATAAAATGATAACTGGGCGCAAATGTTGATTCACGCTTTGCGGCTCTCAATAAATGGCCCTGAAAAGGTGTGGCATGGTTGCCCGGCATAGCAAACTCACCTGTGTGAAATCCAAACAGCCGACCCGTCCGGTGCCCCTCAAAAAATCGGTTAGTGAATCTGAAAGAATTGACATCTGACCAGGGACGATCATCTTTATCGCGAATCGACTCACAGGCTGCGCGAATCATCGCCCCCTTGTCACGAGAGTGCCACCAGGTAGAGGACGTTTTGTGCATTAATGCATCGATCGCTGTAATCACCATCGTGGAATAGCCTATACGACTGGCTAGATAAAACATTCTGCGCCAACCAATGCCTCCCTGTCCGTTACTAGGTTGACCAAAAATTTCCAAAATGACATTTCGATATAGCCTTTGAAACAATGAAGCTTCGTGACTTTCCGCGCTGTATTGGCATGACCAGTTTTCGAGACGTGTTTTTACTTCTCCTGCCGGTAAGTGAGGTAAGAAAATTTTGAGTAAATCTCGTGCTTGGAGGCTGACCACGTCATATTGCAATGCCTTGAAATCATCAATGGTGGCTTGGGGAAGTTCTATAAGGCGCTCGCGAATACGACGATAGCGATAGTCAGGTAAAAACAGGGTATTAATGATCGGTCCATCGGGTTGGTTGACGTTTTCATTAGCCGACAATACAAATCCCTCGGCTGGGTCATACGTTGATGGAAGTTGGTCGGCCGGAATCCAGCCGTTCCAATGATTTTCCCGACGCCAAGCGGGTGTTGGAACCAGTCCACTTTGCCCTGAGCGACGGCGGGGAATCCAGCCACTCGCTTGACGACCGATATGACCTTCACGGTCGGCAAATATCCAATTCAAAGTAGGCTGCGGCGTTTCCCGAACAGCAAACATTGCTTGTCGGACATCAGTACAATCAAGTAATCGAAGCCAAGATGCGATGGATTGTCCGGACCCTTCTTTGGAGCCGGCCCAAGCGAGTGACAAATACAATCCTGGTCCTGTACCCTGCGGGTTGCACTCTAAGGTGCCGACTTCGTTGAAGTAAATTGGTATTTCGAGAGACTGGTTATCTTTGCGGTGTATTGTTTCTGTTCGTCTGGAAAAGTCGATCCAGTTATTTTCTCGCCTATATTGCCAACCAGTTTCACCACCCGGTCGGCAATCCTCAATAAAATAATCGCTCGTGTCTCCTTTGAGATAGGTTACCGACCAGGAAAGGTTACGGGTGCGTCCAACACCAAATAGAGGGCAACCCGGCAAAGTTGCACCCATTACATAATTCCGATTCCATTTTAGTACTGCCTCATACCAGATCGCGGGAAGACGATTGACTTCAAGATGTGGATCACCAGCCAGAAGTGGCGCCCCCGTTTGACTCCGATTTGGTGAAACGGCCCAAGCATTACTACCTGCCAAGCGTGGAAGGTCGGCAATTAGCTCAAGCGCATCATCCGAAAGTCGATGTGCCATTTTAATTTTCCGCAGCAGATTAAAATCAGCATAATCAAGATGGGGATGAAATAGTTCTTGGAGTCGATCTTTGTGAATTCCTAATTGCACAAGTTCTAGAAGCAGTCGTTCGCTTTGTTGCTGCCCCACGGCCAACCCGCCAAAGCTTAGTAAGTTTCCAATCAGCAGGACCGATTCTTGGGTCCAAGGCTGTGGGTCGAAACCGGTTGCCCACATTGGTAAGCTACGACCCACTTCCTGCAATGCGTCATTCAACCCTTCACAATATGCTGTGATTTCGCCAAAGGTTTTGTCATCCAGTGTCGAAACTTCTTCTTGAAGTCCAAGATATAATCCCGCGCGACGAAAATATTGATCCGTATCGAACAGGTCTTCTTTATCAGCGATCCGTTCGGCTGCCGTGCCACGCGCCACGGCACGCGAAAATAAAATTTGAGTCGGGCGATCAATCGCATGGACATAACCGAGTCCATAAAGGCAAGATAGCCAAGAATCGGCTTCGATTTGAGGAATGCCGAATTTATTACGATAGGCGATGAATGGACGTCGTTTGTTACCGATATCGATGGGTTTCATCGTGAGCTCAAAGCCTGAATGGCATAAAACATATCTATTGAATATATGACATGTTTTTCTGAAAAGTAATAAACAGGGTGAAATACCACTGAAGTTATTCAGCGTACTTCCGGTCCCTGCAGACTACTTGTGGATTGAAACCCTTCCACTTCCGCGAGCACGTGCCACATCGCCTCTTCGGGACTCCCGCCGTTAGCTTCAAAACTTCGCGTAACTTGTCGGTTATTTGCGATTGATACCCGGCAATGGAAACGGTATTGCACGTTTTCGTGCCCCCACATCTCAAGCAAGCTGTAGACGGCTCCTAATTCACATAGCCGTTGTTCCATGGTTTTGCGACTGGTGGAAATTTGATGAATTGGTGTTTCGTTATTGGTGTTCGGGGGCGTCGGCTCCAAATAGGCTGCCTGTTGTGTTAGATGTGCCGCAGGTTGTGCTTCTTGTTGTTGCAAAACCCCCAAATTCACCGCCGGATTATTTTGGGATGATTGAGGTGATGATGGTGTACCCGGCAACACAGGGATTGAATTCGAGTTTATGGCGGAGACTGAGGCAGGGGTTTTTAATGTTACCGATGCATCGTGAAGGTAATTGGTATTATCTGCATGTCCCTGAACTTCTCGACTAAGGGTGACTATTTTTTCAAGAGCCATTTGTGGAAGATTGGTGTATCGTATGGCACCCCAGCCAACCGCACCTAAAACGGCGCCGAGAACAAGAGCACGACAAAATGTATCAAACGCGGAAGTTTTCATGGCGGGGATCATACATAGGGTATTTCCTGAAAGACAACGCCAATTGAGGCAAAATAATCATCGATGATTCCGCCATCGGGACGCCACTTTTCACCTGCTATCATCCCCATCGCTGATATAAAAGTCTTATAATAAGTGCGATGTCCCAGCCCACGATTCTTTATCTCGATAACAATGCTTCAACGCCTTTAGCAACACCTGTGCTGGAGGCAATGCTTGAGTGCGCGCGTTGCCAGCACGCCAATCCCGCTAGTCCTCATCGCTTTGGACGAAAAGCCCGTCAAGTAGTCGAGCGGGCCCGAGAGGGGATTTTAGTTGACCTGGGAGGACAAACCACAGGCTTAAACCCGGACCGAATTATTTTCACAAGCGGTGCGACAGAGGCTAATAATTTAGCTCTTCATGGTTTGGGCGAAGCGGGTCCAATTATTATTTCACCAGGAGAACATCCAAGTGTCGAACGTGTTGCCCGATCCCTGGAAAAAAATGGCACGGTTGTTCATTGGCTGGATGTGGATCGTCAGGGCGTTATTTCAGTACAACAACTTGAAGACCTTCTTCAACAAGGTGCCAGTTTGGTTAGTGTAATCTGGGCCCAACACGAAACAGGTGTGTTACAACCGATCCAGAAGATTGCGGAATTATGTCAGACGTATGGCGTTCCGCTACACACCGATGCAACACAAATAGTCAACAAGATTCCCATTGATTTGAAAAAAATTCCTGTCTCTGCCCTTACTTTTTCCGGCCATAAATTTCATGGTCCGAAGGGGGTTGGGGGATTATTTATTCGAGGCAACACTCCATTAAAACCCTTATTGCTTGGCGGATTCCAACAATCAGGAGCACGTCCCGGAACAGAAAGCCCTGTTTTAGCGGAGGGACTCTGGGCTGCATGGAAATGGTCTCATTCGCAAATGAGAGATAGCATCCAGGCACTTTCTAAGATGCGCAATTTTCTTGAGCATCAGATTGCGTTGGCGTTTCCAGATGTAGTATTCCATGGAGACCAAGCAGAAAGAGCACCGCAAACAAGTTGTTTTTCGGTAGCTGGTGTCGATAGACAGGCTCTGTTGATGACGCTCGACCAGTCAGGGATCGCCTGTTCTACAGGCGCCGCATGCGAAAGCGGAGCGGTCCAAAGATCCCCTATTTTAGAGGCGATGAAATGTGAGACATCACTACTGGATGCCGCAATTCGACTGAGTGTTGGTTATCTTAATACGAACCAAGAAATGGAACTGGCGGCTCAACGTATCACTTTATGTATAAATAAGTTACAGAAAGCCATTTCCTCTCCGAACACCCCCGCACCCGCTCGTCGACAGGGTCTAAAAATGGTAGATTAGAAGCATGAAATAGTTCGCTCTTTTATGTTGTTTCTGGTCTCAATATCTGGGTTCTTCGCCCGATGGATGGAACCATGGCCGTCGACCCGGTTAGCTCAATTTCTTTTCGCGGTGCATCGATATTCGAGCATGAGTCAGTGGATCAAATTCTAGTTGACGACATACAAGACTGTTTCCAGTTTGGCCCTGAAAACCATCTAGTTCCGACGCTTGTCGACCGGGTGATTAATCCTTTTTCGGTGAATTATTTGATGAGTCCAACCGTGTTTTGGGGTGGGCGGGGTTCTGGAAAAACTATGTTGGTGAAGGGATTAGAGCAACGATGTCGAGCGTTAGGTCAATCGGTCATTTTTGTTGATGGACAAAAAAATAATTATCAACCTTTAGAGCAAACGCATCCTCAATCGGATCCGCAAACGTTATGGATTATCGATAATGTTGATCAATTTACTCCTACTAATTCAATGACCCATTGTTTATGTGGTTTTTTAGATCATTGCACAGCCGGAAATAATCGTGTTGTGGCAACAATGGGTGTCCCCCCGAGTGCATTATTGAATTTTCCCGCACGACTACGAAGCCGTTTTCATGCAGGGGTTGTCTTAAAATTAAAAATCCAATCACACAAACTCGCGATATCTAATACCAGTGAATCCTTGGTACGAACCGAATTCCCATTAAATGATATCGGTAGAGTAATTTCGAAATATTTTGGGATCTCAATGCTTGATTTAAAGGGTCGGCGGCGTCAGCGGGGGATTGTTCTTCCTCGGCAACTCTTGATGCACTTGGCACACCATTCATACGACCACAGTATTCAGAAGATTGGTAAATTCCTGGGTCGTGACCACTCGACTGTTTCGCATGGTTGCCAAGTGATTGAAAAAAAATTAGCTGCGGATTTGGAAATCCAAAAACATATCTTACTACTGAAAGCTGCCATCGAAAAACTACAGAAATGAGTTAATCGATATGTGGAAAACTTGTTGATTTATATTGAGTGGGGTTTATTGATTTGCTTTGTTATTTTTTTCGCTTTGGGTGCGGGTTTTTATCGACAAAATAAATCTTGTGTTAGATGAGTAATAAACACACTAACAACAGGTTATCAGTAATGTTTTTTGGTGGATGGTGTTGTGGGTAATAGGGTTGTGAAGAGTTGTGTGTTTTTTGTTGTGTTGGCTTAACTACTGAAAATAAAAATAAAAAAGATATAGATAAACAAGAGTGTTGTCTGAAGGGGGAGTCTGGTTGATGAAAATCCATTGTGATCGAGCAAAGTTTTTAGAGGCTTTTCAGGTAGTCGCATCTGTTGCTCCATCCAGAAGCCCTAAGGTGATATTACAGAATGTTAAATTGGAAGTTGAAAGTGGTCAGACAGTATTGTCGGCTACTGATATGGAAGTGGGAATTCGGTTTATTGTGAGTGATGTGGAGGTCGAAACACCTGGTACTGCGTTACTACCCGTTAATCGATTTTCAAGTATTTTGAGAGAAGCGCCAGATGATAAATTAGAGATTGAGGTTACACCGCAGGGTGTTCGCGTTCATGGGCAAAGAAGTAATTTTCTTCTACCCGCCGCAAACCCGGATGAATTTCCAGCTGTCGCCTCATTTACCGATGATTCTTATCACGAAATTTCAGCAGCTTTCCTAAAAGAGATCATTCACCGGACTATTTTTGCAACTGATAATGAAAGTAGTCGTTATGCACTTAGTGGTGTGTTATTTGAATTAGGTGACAAGGATTTGATAGCAGTTGGAACAGATGGTCGTCGACTCGCAAAAATGCAGGGTCCATCTGAACCTGTGGGTGATCATAAAACTGGTGATTCGACCACCATTATTCCAAGTCGCGCACTCCAGCTTATTGATAGAGCGTTATCCGACCAAGAATCACAAGTGAAATTTTCCACCCATTCCAATGATGTGTTGATTCAATGTGGTGATGTAACTATTTATTCCCGTTTAGTAGAAGGACGTTTTCCAAAATGGAGGGATGTGTTTCCTAAGCGGGATGAAAATATGCAGATTGAACTACCTGTCGGATTATTTTATTCCGCTGTCCGTCAAGCAGCTATTGTTACCAGTGAAGAGAGTCGAGGTGTTGATTTTACTTTCGGTGAAGGGAACGCAGTGTTGGCGGGTGAGGCAGCCGAAACAGGGCAATCTAGGATTGAGTTACCGATCGAATATAACGGAAAGCCAATCACTCTCATGTTGGATCCGAAATACATGAGCGATTTTCTTAAAGTGCTTGATGCAGATAAAACTTTTTCATTGGAAATCAAGGATGCAAAAAGTGCAGCCGTGTGTACCACTGATGATGGCTATGGATACGTTATTATGCCAATGGCTCGAGATCGATAAATCACTCGCTTGGTGAATGATGAAAAAAAGAGGACCTGTACCGATTGGGAATATTGTTGCCGACTTACTTTCCAAGAGAGGGTTGGGAAGACCACAAGCCGCGAACGACATAGAAGAAATTTGGAGAGAAGCGGTGGGTGACGCCATTTCTCCAATGACATATTGTGGGAAAATTAGTCAACAGAAACTTACTGTAGTTGTAACTAACTCAACAGTTATGCAAGAACTAGTTTTTCGTAAACATGAAATTGTAAAAGCATTTAATAAAAAGACAGGAACTAATTTAATCAGGGATATTCGATTCCGCATCGGTCGCTTACCCAATTCATAAATTGCTGATCGTACATTTAATTATTTAAGAATCCATTTACATACAGAAAATCTAATGACAGACGAAATTCCCTCAGAGACTGAACCTAGTGATGGCTTTTCTATTGGTAAGGGGCAAGCCGAGTATAAACCAGAAGACTTGCAACACCTTTCTGATTTAGAGCATGTGCGTGAACGACCAAGTATGTATATCGGTGACACTACCTCACGTGGACTCCATCACCTGGTATTTGAGGTTGTGGATAATTCAATCGATGAAGCAATGGCTGGTTATGCAACCACAGTGCGAGTTCAGATTAATAATGATGGAAGTGTCACAGTGGAAGATGACGGCCGAGGTATTCCAGTTGGCCGACACGAACAACTGTCAGAGGAGTTAGGCAAAGAGACATCAACCCTGGAAGGGGTTATGACAGTCTTGAAGTTCGGTGGAAAATTCGAGAAAGGCGCTTACCAAACATCAGGGGGGCTTCATGGGGTGGGTGTCACGGTTGTTAATTTTCTCTCTCAGTGGTGTGAAGTGGAAGTCTGTCGGGAAGGACATGTTTATCAACAAGAATATGAACGCGGTATTCCACAAGGAGAGGTCAAGCGATTGGGTGCGACAGATAAAGTTGGTACAAAAACCACGTTTAAACCTGATGCCCAAATTTTTCAAACCACACAGTATTCTTACGATGTGTTATATAAGCGCCTGCAAGAACTTGCTTTCTTGAACCGTGGTGTCCGGATTGTTTATCGAGATGAACGTACTGATGAGGGAGAAGAGTTTTTATATGAGAACGGGATTATTGAGTTTGTTCAGCACCTTAATAGAGCGAGTGAAGCGATTCATCCCGATGTGATTTATCTCTCTGGTGAGTCTGATGATGTTGGTTATGAAATTGCATTGCAATATTGCGGTGAGTTTACAGAAAATGTGCAGTCCTATGTGAATAACATTCACACCCATGAAGGCGGTACACACGTGTCCGGTTTCCGTTCAGCACTTACTCGATCACTTAATAGTTACGGCCGAAAACAGAATTTATTTAAAGACATTACGCCATCGGGAGATGATTTTCGGGAGGGTATTACAGCAGTTATCTCTATGCGTGTACCGCACCCGCAATTTGAAGGACAGACAAAAACAAAACTAGGAAATAGTGAGGTCGAGAGTGTTGTCCATACTGTACTAGGAGAATTTCTATCGAATTATTTGGAAGAGAATCCGAAAAATGCAAAAAATTTAGTTCGTAAAGGGATTTTGGCCGCTGAAGCGCGCGAAGCTGCGCGAAAAGCGAAAGCTCTTCTTCGGGAGCGAAAAGGAGTGCTCTCGGGTGGAGGTTTACCCGGTAAGCTTCGTGACTGCAGTAGTAAAGAAATGGAGCGCTGTGAGCTTTACCTCGTCGAAGGTGATTCTGCGGGTGGCAGCGCAGAGGGTGGCCGGTTAAGGGAGTACCAGGCAATCCTCCCTCTGCGGGGGAAAATCATCAACGCCTATAAATCTCGAGAGGATAAAGTGTTGGCGAATGAGGAAGTTCGTAGCATGATTTCTGCCGTCGGGATCGGAATTGGAGAAGACCAAGATCTCTCCAAACGGCGCTATGACAAAATTGTGATCATGACTGATGCTGATGTAGATGGATCACATATTCGAACGCTACTCCTAACTTTTTTCTACCGACAAATGTACGACCTGGTGAAGGAAGGGAAGGTTTATGTTGCGCAGCCCCCACTCTTTCGGGTGAAGCAGAAGAAGAAAACATTTTATGTGCAAACAGAAGAGGAAATGAAAACTCAGTTGACTGAATCTGGTTTAAAAGACTCCGCATTTGATCCGCGGGATGGTCGACTGATATCCGGCGAAGAGATGAAAAAGCTGTGCTCGACATTATCTGCCATTGAGGAGCCTTTGGCGGCCCTCGAACGCCGGGGACTTAACCTCCGTACCCACGCTGCCAGACAAGATCCAGAAACCGGCAAACTCCCGATGTTTCATGTTTTTCTTGGAAAAGAGGAACATTGGTTTATATCCCGAACTGAATTAAATGCATTTGTGGAGAAACAAGAAAAGGAAGCGGGACAAGAGCTTCAGGTCGCAGAAGGTGAGGAAGTGAACGGAACACCAGAGTCTCGACGCCTTCATATTGTGGAGTTCAATGAAATCCGAACCATCAACACATTGTTGGGTGATCTGCGGGAAATGCAGTTCGAGATCGACGCCCTGTTGCCGGTCGAGCGGACCGGCACAGAGGAAGCGAGGTATCTATTACGTCGTGGGGAGACTGAAATCGGGATTGAAGAGTTACGCTCATTGCTCTCTGCAGTCCGAGCTGCCGGTGAAAAAGGTCTCCAGGTCACGCGATTTAAAGGTCTTGGAGAAATGAATGCGGAGGAATTACGAGAGACAACTCTCGATCCAAGCAATCGAACACTTTTAAAAATTAGGATGGATGACGCAAGTCAGGCGGATGAGCTCTTTAGGATATTAATGGGTGACCATGTAGAGACACGGCGCGAATTCATCCAGAAACATGCACTTGATGCCAGCTCTCTTGATATTTAACCCCGTCGCAAGAAACGGGGTGATTGCTGAACTGAATCCCATAAAACCTTTATTTATATTGCGGCAGATTTTTGGCACGCCTAAAAATATAGACAATCAGGACACTGAAAAAGTATGGCGACACCAGTTGAAACAAGTGTGATTGATGAGCTGACAGAAGAAATTATTGCGAATGAGGAACAAACACCCATTATTGGTGCCTCGTTGATTGGATTAATTCTTCGAGCGCAAGGAATCAATATCGTTCCATCGCTTCAGGGTGGGCAGATTATGCCTACGATGGATCGCGTTAGTCGTACGTTACGGCAGGTTTTTTTTAAAACCGAGCAAGGACTCGCATTTGCTGTTCTCGGGATGGCAAAAATCAGTCAACAGCCACAAGTTGGCATCGTCACTTCTGGGCCTGGGGGACTGAATACCGTTACGGCTCTTGCCGATGCGACAAGAGATTGCGCGCCCGTTGGATTAATTGCAGGCCAGGTGCCACAGGATGCAATTGGTACGGATGCATTTCAGGGTACTGACATCACGGATGTCGTAATACCGGTCACAAAATCTGCCAAACTTATTGAAAATGTCGACCAATTAATCGATTCTATTCCCAGAGATCTAGCCCAGGCTGCAGGGGGCCGTCCGGGAAGTGTGCTTTGGGATTTACCTAAAGATGTCCAGTTTGCACCAATCGATTTAAGAAAATGTCGCGATAAAATTACCTCTTATCAAGACTATCTGACAAAACCTGAACTCGATACAGACGCGCTAGATGAGGCTATCGAGCTTCTCTACGCATCGGATAGCCCGGTCATTATGGCTGGCTACGGTCTTTCATTAGCAAATGTCTTCGATGAATTTCACGCGCTTTTAGAAAAAACGAAGATCCCCGTCATTCATACTCTACCTGGAAAATCATCCGTGCGTTCAAGTTACCCATACAACCTGGGTATGCTCGGGATGCATGGCCTCTATGCCGCCAGCGCGGCTGGCTACCATTCAGATTTTATATTGGGGTTGGGTGCTCGATATGACGACCGCGCGGTGGGCAACCCGTCTTCGTTTGCGCCAAAAGCTCAGCAACGAGCGGCACTGGTGCATGTAGATACAGAAAAGACACAATTCACTAAATCACGTGATATTGTTCCCAATAAGTTGAATGTCTTAGGTGATGCAGGGGATGTGGTTCGATATCTATTAGATAATCTTGATCCTGGAAAATTGAAGCTCGATCAATGGCACCACCAGATTGAACGGTGGTTGAAAGAAAATCCGCCGCCGCCGAGCGAATTCCAAGACAAGGATTGTCTCGATATTATGTACACGCTGGAAATGCTAAATCAGGTTACCGAGCATAGTAACCCGGATAAAATTGTGGTCACTGATGTCGGAAATCATCAGATGTGGTCGAGTCAGAGAATTAACACAACCGGTCCGCGATCTTTCGTTACGAGTGCGGGGATCGGTACACTTGGAACCGGTATTTCGCAGGCGATTGGCGCACAGTTAGCCGCCCCTGAGCGACTAGTAGTGGTTGTGGAAGGTGATGAGGGCTACTACAGTTGCGGGCCAGAATTGCGGACTGTTTCTCGATACAACCTTCCTGTGAAGGTTCTAGTGATCAATAACGGTGGACAGTGTATTGTTCGACAGTGGACTACCCATATGTTTGGAGGAAATAATGTGGGGGTCATTGATCATGTCGATGGTGTGTCGGATATGGATTTTATTGCAAATGCCAATTCGTATGGCGTACCAGGCGAAAGGGTTTCATTAAAGAAAGAAATTCAGCCCGCTATGGAACGAATGCTCTCAACCAGTGGCCCCTATGTCTTGGAATGTGTTGTTCCACATGAAGATTGCTATCCTTGGATAAAACCGGGTTCTGGGTTTCCGGAGATTATGAGTGGCGGTCAGTAGTAGGGTATTTCGAGTGGTCGGAACCAGTGCGCATTTCACCAATCTGTTTCGTATCTTCGCTTTGATCACGCACTGGCGACTGCATTCTCTGCCCTTGCTAATAATCGCGGGGCACTCAGCTTTTGCGGAAGAGGAAATTCTTCTCAGCTCCAGACCGAATATATTGCTTATCGCAATTGATGATCTTAATGATTGGGTAGGGTGTCTCGGTGGGCATCCTCAGGCTTCCACTCCGAATATTGATCGCCTTGCCGCCAGGGGCACGCTTTTCTCCAATGCGCATTGTCAGGCTCCGGTATGTCAACCGTCGCGGGCAAGTCTACTAACATCGACATATCCTTCATCCTCAGGTCTTTATTTTCTGAATCCAGGAATCGATGCGTCCCCGGTGACCAAGCAAAAGAAAACACTACCACAAAGATTTGCCGATGAAGGATATCGAGTTTTGGGTGCTGGGAAAATATTTCACGTGATTAATGGACCTGTATTCAGCAAGCTGGGAAAATACGGGGGAGGCTTTGGGCATTTTGGCCCCCAACCCAAAGAAAAAATCAGTCAACCCCATGGTCATCCGTTGTGGGATTGGGGTGCCTATCCGGATTCAAATAACAAAATGCCGGATACGCAAATTGCCAATTGGGCAATAAAACAATTAGAAACCCACGACCTAGAACCTTTTTTTCTAGCCGTCGGTTTTTACCGGCCGCATGTGCCAATGCTTGTGCCTCCAGATTGGTTTGATCAGCATCCACGTGGAGAAATTATTACTCCCCCAATATATTCTGGTGACGTGGATGACTTATCACGCTATGCGCGAGACCTTACAAGTCTTCGGCATGTAGCCCCATTACACGAATGGATCATTAAAAATAAGCAGTGGCAACATGCGATCCAGTCTTATCTTGCTTGCTGCTCTTTTGTGGATGCGTGTGTTGGCGATGTTTTGGATGCCCTTGATAAAAGTCCCTATCGCGATAATACCATCATTGTCTTGTTTTCAGATCATGGATTTCATTTGGGTGAAAAACAGCGCTGGGCAAAACGCTCACTTTGGGAAGATGGTACACGGGTGCCCCTGATCATCGCAGGTGCTGAATTACCTAAGAACCAAATGTGCCTACAGCCTGCCGGACTCATTGATATTTATCCAACGTTACTTGATTTATGCAAACTTCCCGCTGATCACCAACTCGAAGGCACGTCCTTGGTACCCCAAATATTGGAACCATCAAAAGCAAAACATCCAGTGCGAACCACCTTTGGTCCGGGAAATCATGCCATTCGGAGTCGTGATTGGCGTTACATCCGATACCGTGACGGATCGGAAGAATTATATGACCACCGAAACGATCCCCATGAATGGAATAACCTCGCGACCAACCCTCAAAACCAGTCGGTGATAAAAATGCACCGTAAATATCTTCCAGTTGCTGAGCAACCAATTCTCGGAAATGGTTCAACTGGCCATCAAGCGTTTAATGCCTCAGAGAGCCAACGTCTCAAAAACACTCAAAGCAACTAATCAAAATCCGCCTGCCCGATTGTTAATAATCCGCAGCGTCGCGTCCTTTGCGTTTCCGTATCAAGCAGCGTAAAATCATTAACTTCTGAGTTTGTGGTTTCTGTGTCCCTGATTGGCAACACATTATGCAATTTAGAAAAACAATACGATTCATCCTCTATTGCACAACTTTTTTGATTTTCCTGGGACTCACAACGAAGGAGGTGTTCGCAGGAAGGAGCGACACTCCAAAAAACGAAGTGAAGTTTAACAATGGGGATCGCGTTGTCATTTTGGGTGGAACTCTTGCAGAGCGGATGCAGCATGATGCTTGGATGGAAACTCTAATACAAAATCGTGCCACTGGGAAAAAATTATCATTCCGCAATCTCGGTTTTTCCGCAGATAGCGTAGACGAAAGACTACGAGTCACCGGTTATGGTTCACAAGACGAATGGCTGAGGAAAACCAAACCCGACTGGGTCTTCGCATTTTTTGGATTCAATGAATCATTCGCTGGCAAGTCGAAGGTGGATCAATTTAAGCAATCGTTGCGAAAATTCGTAAATCAACTGAAAACAGAGAACTATAACGGGAAGAATCCACCACAAGTCGTTCTGTTTTCTCCCATCGCGCATGAGAACCTCAATCAGGTGAACTTACCCGATGGCTTGGAAAGCAATCTGCGCTTAAGGCTTTATTCTGATGCGATTGCTGATGTCGCAAAGGAAACGAATGTTCATTATGTCGATTTGTTTACACCGACTTTTAAAGGATATCAGGACGACGCCACCCAATGGACAATCAATGGCATTCATCTCACAGAGTATGGGAACCGCAGATTGGGTCAAATTATTGCTGACGCTTTACTTCCTGTGAACTCCGAGCAAAACGAATCGACTGATTTGGCGAAGCTGCGGGCGGTTATTCAAGATAAAAACTTTCATTGGTTCCACCGCTATCAGCCTACTGATGGTTACAACGTGCACGGCAATCGGGCAGATTTAAAATATATCGACGATCTTAGTAATCGGGAGGTGATGCAGCGGGAACTGGACATTCTTGATCAAATGACCACCAATCGGGATGCGGTTATTTGGGAAACCGCCAAAGGCAACACGGGGGTGGTGAGCGACGATAGCAATCTCCCACGACAATATGATGTGAAAACAAATGCTCCCGGTAAGGGTCCCGATGGTGAGCATCTGTTTCTCGGTGGCGAAGAAGCCATAGATAAAATGACTCTTGCCGATGGAACAGCTATTAATCTTTTTGCTTCAGAGGAGCAGTTTCCAGATCTGATCAATCCGGTGCAAATGGCATTTGACACGAAGGATCGTTTGCTGGTCGCCACTTGGCCGAGCTACCCTCACTGGAAACCGGGGGATGTCATGGACGACAAATTACTAATTCTTGAGGATACCGATGGAGATGGAAAAGCAGACAAATGCAAAACCTTTGCCGATGGATTACATAATCCGACAGGTTTCGAGTTCTGGGGCGGGGGAGTCTTTGTGGCAACTGCCCCCGACTTGCTGTTTTTAAAAGATACAGATGGTGATGACGTCGCAGATATACGGATGCGTGTGTTACACGGATTATCTTCGGGCGACACACACCATGCTGCAAATAGTTTTGTTTTTGGTCCCGACGGAAATATTTATTTTGGAGAAGGTATTTTCCATCGGACTCAAATTGAGACCCCCTATGGTGCTGTGCGCAATCGTGATGGTTGCATTTGGAAATTTGATCCTAGAACTTGGGAGGTTGAGAGATTTATTCCTTATAATTTTGCAAATCCGCACGGACATGTTTTTGACAGCTGGGGACAGAACTTCGTGTACGATGGCACAACTTCGTATCCGTATCATGCGGCAATCATTTCTGGGCACATTGATTACCCCAATAAACGACGCGACAAACCAGCAAGCCCGCTGCTCTACCAAAGGAAAACACGCCCTTGTCCAGGGGTCGAAATTATCGAGACCGAACATTTTCCAGATTCTTACCAGGGGGATTTATTGGTCGGTAATGTGATCGGGTTTCAAGGCATTCTCCGTTATCGCCTGGATGAAAAAGACAGTAGTTTTGCCGGCGTTGAGGAACCATTTCTGGTGCGATCAACAGATCGAAATTTTCGACCCACAGACATCGAAGTAGGACCCGAGGGAGCCGTCTACTTTTCTGATTGGCAAAATCCCATTATTGGCCATATGCAGCATCATATTCGCGATCCTAGCAGAGACAACAAGCATGGCAGGGTGTATCGTATCACCTATCCCTCGCGGCCCTACGCGTCCAAAAAAGCTATAGACGGTCAATCCGTCGAAGCACTTTTAAATCTCCTCAAATCCCCTGAAAAACGGGTCCGGTATCGATCACGAATCGAGCTCAGCGAACGAGACAGCGATGATGTTATTTCTACGCTTGAAGCATGGATTGCTGATCTCGATCAGAGTGATCCAGAATATCAGCGGCAATTACTTGAGGGTTTATGGGTGTATCAACAACACCATCGACTCAACCCACAGCTTTTAGAATCTTTACTTGACAGTCCAGATTTCCGCGTGCGTGCCGCCGCCGTACGGGTCCTAGCAGCATGGAGAGAAGGGCTTACTGATCCACTTGCATTGCTTGAAAAATCAATTCAAGATCCGCACCCTCGTGTACGATTAGAAGCCGTACGTGCCTGTAGTTTTTTTCAGGGTACTGAACCGTTGGAAATTGCGCTCCGCGTACTGGATCAACCGATGGATCGTTACCTCCAATACACGCTGACCGAAACCGTTCGCCAATTGCAACAAAAAAAACGTTAAGTATCGCCTGATAATTTTTCACCTGTAGATAAGGTCTGGTGAAAATTCCGGACGACAGGCCGATCTGCTAAATCGCGATTGATGTGGGGCCGCTGCCGTGCCAACCAGATCGCTGCTTCCTCTGGCGTAAATCCGCGCCGATACATAATCCAGCAAAGGACCACCGTAGCGCTACGCCCTCTTCCCGCTTTACAATGAACATACACCTTCCCCCCACTTTTTTGGTGACGCTCAATAAAATCGATTGCCTTGCGAATATCGCTCAGCGTGGGTGCTGTGAAATCAACGGTGGGTAGCCACAGTTGCTCAATCCCTGCGTTTTTATAAGTAGTTTTCGGACCAGGATATTCAATACACATATTAATAACCCCGGTCACACCTTCGGCTTGCAAGTGAGGTATATCGCGAGAAAAGGGCAGCGCACCGAGGAGAATAGGTTCTTCTTTAAGCGGATCCCACCAGTGTCGAACCTTTAGTAGACGGCCAAGAAACACATTCCACAACAGTGTGGGAATAAAGAGTAAACGAATAATTTTGGCTCGCACTGGTATACCCCAAAAAATATCGGCGGTAATTCACAATCAGCATGAATTACCGCCGATGATAAAAGCAACGAAATAATCAACCGATTGTCATTGCTCGGCGAATTTATAATAAAAGCTAATGAGCTTATGCACTGGCAGATTTGAAGTATTCCTTCGAACCATCCCAATCCGCCTTCATGGTTGCGGCCCCGGGTTCCCATCCAGCGGGACAAACTTCACCATGTTCGGCGACATATTGAAATGCCTGCAGTACTCGAAGCGTTTCATCTACAGAGCGACCAACTGCAAGATTATTCACTGTTGCATGTTGAATAATCCCTTTTGGATCAACGATAAATAATCCACGAAGCGCTACACCACCGGCGGCTAGCACATTGTATCGGGTTGCAACTTGTTTGCTTAAATCCGAAGCAAGTGGATATTCAAGCCCCGCAATTCCACCTTCTGCCTGCGGTTTTTCTGTCCAGGCCAGGTGTGTAAATTTACTATCAACACTTACGCCCAGCAATTCAGCGTTCAAATTTTTGAATCGATCGACTGCTTTTGAAAATGCCAGAATTTCCGTCGGGCAAACAAAGGTAAAATCAAGCGGATAGAAAAAAAGAATCAGCCACTTTCCCTCATAATCCTTAAGACTAACTTGCTTGAAAGATCCTTTTTCGACCGCTTCCATTGAAAAATCTGGGGCCGCTTGACCTATAATCGACATTCGTTCCTCACTTTTTAAAACTTATGTTTTGCGTACGTGGACGTTGTTTTGACTTAGCAGAGACGGGAAAATTCCATGATATCTGCCCATAACCCTTACGCATCCAGCCTAGAAAATGATTTTCTACCGTCAACCCTCCTCGGATGTAGCAGCGAACAAAAGCGGCTTAAAAAACATATTTTTTGGATTCGTTTACAGCCAATTTCAAATCTAACAACGGTCTTTCGGTGGGTATTTTTCATGATGACGTTGTCCGCCCAAGCAGTGGGCCAAAACTATGATGAGCACAAAGTGCCGGCCTATAAACTTCCTGATCCGCTACGCGCGAAAAGTGGACACAAGGTGGACTCGGTGGAGGCGTGGACACATCGCCGTGAAGAAATTTTGAAGTCTTTTGAGCATGAGGTGTATGGAAAAAAACCGAGTCAGCCAATCAAAGCCCAATACACAGTGACTGAAAATTGGACCCCGGCATTAGACGGAAAGGCGGAGCGCAAACAAGTCGCTATTTGCATGGAACGCAATGAATCAACCGCCACGATAAATTTACTGCTTTATCGACCGGTAGATCGTGAACAGGCGGCCCCGGTATTCGTCGGATTGAATTTTATCGGCAATGCATCGATCAACCCGGATCCAGCCATTGGACTGCATACAAACTGGACCATTGGATCCGAGCAAGAAGGTGTCGTCGATCATCGGGCGACTGTCGCCTCGCGCGGTAAGAAACAATCACGTTGGCCTCTCGCACACATCATTGATCGAGGATATGCGGTCGCAACTGCACATTGTGGAGATATAGATCCCGATTTTGATGATGGCTTCAAAAACGGTATTCATCCCTTGTTTGCCGATGAAAATCGGTTAACGCGGGCAGAAGAAACGTGGGGGACGATCGGCGCGTGGAGTTGGGGTCTTAGCTGTATATTAGACTACCTGCAACAAGAGGCAGAAATAGACCACACGCGAGCAGCAGTCATCGGGCACTCCCGACTCGGCAAAACAGCCTTGTGGGCTGGCGCACAAGACAAACGATTTGCTGTAGTTATTTCCAATAATTCTGGCTGTGGCGGCGCAGCTCTGAGCCGACGGCAATTCGGCGAAACAGTGCAGGCAATCAATACAAGTTTTCCACACTGGTTCTGTAAAAACTTTAAAAAATACAATCGACGAGAAGAGGAACTTCCCGTGGATCAACACATGCTGGTGTCGCTTATTGCACCTCGTCCAGTGTATGTAGCAAGTGCGACGGAAGATTTGTGGGCCGATCCGAAAGGCGAATTTTTATCATTACTACATGCCGACCCAGTCTACAAACTGCTGGGAACTACCGGGTTGCCGGTTGATCGTATGCCCGATCCCAATCAACCCGTGCAAGGAACCTTGGGTTATCACCTTCGAACTGGTTCGCACGACATTACGTTATACGACTGGATGCAATATCTCGATTTTACTGATCGCCATTTTCGTGCGGTACCAAGTCATTGACTGCAGATGACTTATAATAAATCTGATTGAAGGTACTACCTCACTTCCCGATACAATAAAGATGCGAGGATGTACGCAAATATATTTTACCCCCACAGATTGCAGGAGTTGCCATGCCATCTCCTTCAAGGCGGTTGCTGGCAATTTTTTCAAAGTTATCTCCCGCGCGGAACACATGAACTTCACCAGTCTCATCCGGCAAGTACACCACATTTCCCACCACGGTTGGTGACGCTGAATATCCGCGACGACCTAACCGTTCTTTCCAGAATTCCTTTCCAGATTCGGAATCAAACAGACGGATAATGTTTGCATCCTGAACCACCAATAGCCGATCTCCGATTAAAACCGGCGAGGGAACATAAGATTTGATGCCCTTCTGCCAAGCGATCGTCCCACTTCCATCAGCACGCACTGCCATCAAATTATGTTCAGGCCATCCACCGCTGGCAAACACCAACCCCTTGTGCCAAAGCATCGTATTGGCAGTTGTTGCAGCTGGCCCTTCTGATTGCCAGCGTAAGGCCCCATTTTCGGGGTTATAACTACAAACCGTGTTGTGACCACTTAACAACAATTGATCGACGCCATCAATAGTTGCCACTACAGGGGTTGCAAAGCTGGAGTTATTTTTACGGTCAACCCGCCAAATAATTTTGCCCGTATTTCGATCCAGCGCAGCCAAGAATCCAGTTCCCTGATTATCACCATTTACAATCAAGAGCGATTTATACAAAAACGGTGAAGATCCATACCCGTGTTTAGAGTCGAAGTCTCCTGCGCGAGTTTGCCAAGCAATATTACCATCTCGATCCAATGCGGTGACATAAATGCCATCCTCGATCATGAACACCACAAAAACGAATTTCCCGTCCCATGCGGGTGTCGCAGAAGCTTGCGAATTTTTTTTATGCATATGCATAAACGGACCTCGGTGAATCTCTTTGTCCCAGAGTAGATTCCCCGATTCTCGCTCATAACACAGCAGTGAGATGGTGTTGGTGTCATGATTTGCGGTTGTCAAAAAAATACGATCCTCAACAACAATCGGACTTGCATGGCCCTTTCCGGGAATCGCAGTTTTCCAAATAATATTTTTTTCTTCATTCCAGTGTTGTGGCACCGATTGTTTTTCTGCTATTCCATCGTGCGTCGGCCCTCGCCACCAGGGCCAGTCACCCGACTTAATCTCAATCGGACGAAATGCCTCCGGTAAAATATTGCTCGTGGTTTGAGAGTAAACACCCTCACCGCTGTTGCATCCTGAGACAACAACAACTGTACTGACAAGTATCGCCGAGATGAATTTTTGGAGCATCGTCAACACATCAATATTTCAAGTGTGGCTGCCTAAGACCTGGAAAACCAGTTTAAAGAGCGATTCCGACATTCAAAAGGACCACGGGTTCATTAAATTGACACCCTAGTTACTCAGGCTTCGCCGTTATTTCGACGGTTTCATGGTACCAAGTGATTTGAAGCAGATGGGGTCGACAACAGACCGGGCAGTCTTCCACATATTCCTGTTCCTGCCCAGCAGAAACGTCTAGCGGGATAACAATTTCTTCTCCGCACGCACTACAGATGTACGATCCCTCTTCTTCCATTTCCATTACTAAACGCCTCTTTATGTTGTGGTTGCGTGCACCTGAATCCCAACCAATAAGCTGACTGGGAGTATGACGGCCTTATTGGCATTAAAACCGGAATCATCAGTTACCGGTTGTACTGCTTGCTGCCTACAGATCCTAATTTCGATGGGTTGCACATATTTGTAGCAAACCAAATGACCAGCAACATTCCCCTTCGGAACAAGCTGGTGTTTACTTTCGTTCGATAAAGTTGGGGAGCAATTATGAATATTTCTGCCCTAAAACCATTCTATTGCGCTCGCCCACGGAGACGTCTCCTCCTGTTAATCGTCTTCGGTGTGCTCTGTGGCAGTGCGTGCCATCTATGTCAAAAGAAACACATCTGGAATCTACCGATCCCAGCAGGTTCAACCTTCCGTTCTTGCGAATTCGCTAAGGTATCACAATTATTTTTTTCGGGAGAAGATAATATTCTTGACAGGGATTACTCCACCATACTCTTTGATGAGATGGAGCAATCGTATGAATCGGCCCGCAACACTAAATCTTCAACAAAGGCTGTTGACGCTTATTACGCATCACTAGCGAGAAGCTGGATATTCATCTCTCAGTATCGAAGGTTTTCTCGGCTCGATGAAAAAACGGATAGAGCATGGGATATTTATCACTCGAGTCTTACTGAGATAATTGTCAACGGCCAAAAATCAGGTCGTCTAGATCTTCAAAAAGGTTTGCTGGTGCAAACCCCGGTGGGGCTTGAGTGGTTGCCTATACGATTCAATAAGTTTGTCTGGCCCTCAGACAGTTTCAACGAGCTTGTTCCGGTTGGGTATTATTACGACACCAATTTAAGACATCAGTATGTCGAATGCGGTTTGGGTTGCCCTGTGGTGGCGCTTCGCAAGAACAAATGTCAACCCAGTCCATCGAACAACTATTTTTTGAAGCAAACGCCCTTTGCCGCCACCGCAATTTTATTTCCGAATGTGCAACCCTGGTTATCACGTCCACAAATTGAACATCCACAAAAGATTGGTGATGTAGGGTTAGTGCTTTATGATCCCCTTCAAGTAATGCATGTTCGGCATAACGATGCGATCTATCGACTTGCGGCCGATATCACTTCACCTCTTGGATTTTTGGGCCAGGAAAAAGACTGGAATCCAGTTGAGGAATATATCCGACCCGAAACTGATCCAGGCTTGGCAGGGCTGAGAATGCTCGAACCCTATCAACCTGATAAAATACCCATTCTTTTTGTGCATGGATTGTTTTCAGATCCTCAGACTTATCTCGAGATGGCAAATCAGATTCGTGCGCAAGCTGATTTACATAATGCCTATCAAATATGGGTATATCGTTACCCGACGGGGGGCAATTTCCTTTTGTCAGCCGCACAGCTTCGAAATCAACTAGTTTCACTACAAGCGGATTGCCGGGCCGAACACCCAATCAACAAACTGGATCAAATGGTAATCATCGGACATAGTCTCGGTGGTCTTATCGCAAAAATGCAAGTTACCAGCAGTGGAAATACATTATGGAATAGTGTTGCTCGAGTCCCGTTTAACAAAATCGTAGCAAGTCCCGAGGAGCGACACCGTCTTGCCGAGCAATTTTTCTTTACACCATCTGCTTCCATCCATACGGCCATTTTTATTGCAACCCCTAATGAAGGTTCTCCGTGGGCAAAACGTGCTGCGGGGAAAATCGCATCGAAAATAGTGAAATATTCGCCGCAACAAACACAATTTCATAAAAGTTTAATTCAGAAAAATCCTGATGCGTTTAATCAGACTGTTCGACGCCGAAGTCCGACTAGCATTGATTTAATGAATCCCGACAACTCTCTTTTACAGGCAATTCAATGTCTTCCGCTGGCGCCGTGGGTAAACAGCTACGCGATAGCGGGAACCGGCGGATCGTTTTATTCACGGATGGGTCCCTCTGATGGCGTAATTACAATTGAGAGTGCAACCACACCACCTGCCAACCAAACGTTTTTTGTTAATGCGATCCATACCGAAATTTTAAAAAATAATAAGACGATCAATATCGTATCGCAGATTTTAAGGAGCAACGCTAAATCTGCACCGGTCGCTTCATTGCCTTGACGAAATCACATCTTTGGCATCAGATTTATTTGCCTCTTCAAGTAGTTGCGTTGCTTTTTTTACAAGAGATTCAGCCCACGTTTTATCTTTATAAAGAAAAGATATTGCTTGGCAGATACTTCTTGTTTGCGCTGGATCATCTTTCATCATGCTCTGCGCTGTGTCCAGTCGGCGTTCAATCAATTGCGTTTCGACATGAATCCTCCGAGAAGCCTGTTGGTCCAAAAAGGGAAGTTGAATCTCAGCAGCTTGAACAAAAGGACCAATCAATTTTTCATTGCTTAGCGGCTTATAGAGTGAAATCAAGGCACGCAAATGGTTTGCCGCAGCCTCGGGATCGAAAGCAGCCGATTCGATGGCCGACAAATATTCCGGTCCAATGGGTGAATCGCGATACCGTTTATTGAGCATTCGCGCTTGAAGTAAAGCCCGCCCCCTTAATTGGATAGCTTCAATTGCAGTTTGATATTGCGAAACGGTCGGCCATCGGGGATCACTCGGATAATATTTCAGAAACTGATCGACCTCATGCTGGACATCAACCAACCGGTCACTGTGGGCCGCGTTTTCTATGCGTTCGAACAGCGAATTGGCTGAGGCAGGCTGTAAAAAATACCAACCAAGTGCCACCGTCGCCAACAATGCCCCGGCGAGTAACCAGGTTGGTGCGGAAATAAACGGGTGCCTTGGACGTTCGGATAATTCTCTTTTTTGTAGCGCTTCCTCTGTCGTGGTGAAATGATCTTCGACGGCTTGCAGGTTATTATCCTCTGCTTCCCCTCTGTTTACCATCGCCGCATCTCCACCCCCAGCCACTTCGTTGGCTGCAGGCTTTAATAAGTCCACATCCATCGTCTCACCAATCTCATCGTCTGGGCGATCGGCATTGTACGGATGAATTTCAAATCCGGACGTGACACGGGCAGTTGAACCTGCTTGTTCATTTTCGCTTTTGAGCGAAAGGGCCCTTTGCATGGCTTCCAGGCGACGCGCTACTAACAAAGCATTAGGAAATCGTTGATTAGGTTCCTTCTCAAGAAGTTGTAAAATAATTTGATCGAATTCACTTGGTGTGTCGGGGGCGTACTTACAAACGCTTTCCGGCTGTGAGAACCGCTGCATTTGCAGGAGCTTCAGCATTGACTTACTCTGAAACGGGGGGCGCCCTGCTAGCATTGCGTAAAAGACGCCGCCAAGGCTGTAGAGATCGCAGTGATGCGTTATACGGTTTCCTTCCGCCTGTTCCGGGGCCATATATTCGGCGGTCCCGAGGACTCCCCCTTCACTTGTAAAACCCGTATTTCCGAATAATCGGGCTATCCCAAAATCACTTAGCTTGACTTGCGCGTCTTTCGACCACAGAAGATTCGCTGGTTTAATATCTCGGTGTATAACTCCGTGATCATGTGCAAGTTTTAATGCCCGGCAAAGGTCAATTCCGATCCGGCATACCTCTTGCCACTGAAACCGTCGTCGTCGGAAAAGCTCATCTTCCAGGCTGCAACCATCAACAAATTCCATTGCGTAATAAAGACAGCCAGATTGTTGCCCAGATCCGAAGAGCCTGACAATATTCGGGTGATCCAGTTCTTGGAGTGCTTCAATCTCCGCAGCAAATCGATCACGAAACCCTTCCTGGTTTGCCAGAAGAGGGGCGAGAACTTTCACTGCCACTTTCTCGCCTGTCGTTTCTTCAATTGCGGTATAGACGGTCCCCATGCCTCCCCGGCCGATTTCTCTCTCAATGCGATATGGCCCAAGTTGTGTCAAGTCCATGACAAAATCCTAACAGGTTGATGGCTTCGACTGCAAATGGAGCCCTGTTATGCTACTTCAGCGCGCGATATGCTTCTAATCTCTTTTGGAAAAATCTCATCGTGTTGCACGCTTATTTCCGTGTTTACTACCTTTAGATCTATGAAGCTCTCATGACAGCAGCATCGATCACGCTCAGCCGTTCATCTAATCAAGCACGAGCACTTGGCCAATTTGCGATTGATTTTATGGCGGAAAAATTTCCACCGCCGAGTGCATCGGTCTTTGAGAGACTTAATCTTTTTCATTTAGATAGTGTTTGTTGCGCCGCTTCCGCATTGGCGTTAGGTGCAAATGCTCCCACGGTACTACGAGAGGAGGCCCTCAGTTACCCGGTCAAACAAAAAGGCACAGGATCATTTTGTTTTGGCTCCACACAAGAGATTTCAACTGAAAAGGCAATTCTCGCAAATTGTGCTGCCGTTAGAGAGTGGGATGCGAATGGAACGAACTTTGGTTTTAATCCAAAACAGAATGCAACTGCCGGAGAGTTCGGGCACAATGATTTTTATCCTGTAGCGATCGCTGCTGCACAGGCGAGAGGAATGAATGGTTTTCGGGCTTCTCTTGGAATGCTGTTGATCGATGAAATTCGTGGACGTTTCGCCGAGGTCTTCAGTCTTAAAGATTACAAGATTGATCACGTCCTACATGGAGCCATTGCCTCCACAATCGTTTATGGTGCTATGATGGGCGCAGACGCATACCAGATTGAATCTGCGTTGGGACTTTTGATTGCACACTATGTACCCTATCGCGCTATTCGATCAGGCAAGCAATTGTCGGATTCCAAGGGGTCAAGTGCTGCGATTTCAACCGAGATGGGGATCATTTCGCTTCATCGGGCGGTTCGAGGATTTACAGGACCGGCAGATATTTTTAGAAATCGTCAGGCGGTTTTCTGCCTTTCCCAACCCCCAATCCATGAAAACCAAAGCCCTTTTGATCTTACGCTTACCTGTAGCGGTGAAAACTTTGCCATACTCGATATGCATTTCAAATTAGGTCTATATGAACACCAGTCTGCTGGCGCAATTCAAGCCATCATTGAACTTTTAAAAAAATACCCTCAGTTATTGAATAGTGGAGTTTTTCCAGACCATATTGAGATCACAATTTACGAACCGGCCTACAGCATTATTTGCGATCCTGCAAAAAGAGATCCCCAAACGCGACAAACAGCCGATCACTCAATGCTTTTTATCATTGCTGCAATTCTCGAAAAAGCGTACCGCACACAAACCTCATCGTGGAAGGATCTGATGTTACTTCCGGAGGATTATAGCACAGAGCAAATTCAGAACCGAACAATCCGTTCACTCATGTCAAAGATACATGTGCTACATGGTGGGCCGTCCTACGATCAAAGATATCCTGAGGGAATCCCGACTTCCATTCGTCTACAACATAATGAACTGGGAACGGTCGAGAGTGGGTTAATAATGTATCCCTTAGGCCACTCGAGGAGTGATTTTCTAGTAACGAAAGATATTTTGCGAGTCAAAATAAATTCCCTTGCTTCTCGGGGTTCGAATGAACCTCAAGCCATAATGTCCCGTTGTGAAAACCTCCAGAATGCATCAACAGAAGACGTGCAGGCTCTTTATAGTTTTAATGTGCGTCCTCCAGAATAACTTAGCCATTCAAAATAACTCTCAAACGATGTTCGGATTCATTAGCATCAACAAACCGCATGGAGTCACTTCGCGGTTTGTCGTCGATCAAATAGGACGATTTGTCGGACAACACAAAGTGGGCCACTGCGGAACGCTCGACCCGATTGCGACTGGTGTTTTAGTGCTGGGAATCGGCTCAGCGACGCGACTGGTAGAATTTGTACAACAAATGCCCAAGTCATACCGAGGAACATTCTTGCTAGGTTGTTCTAGTGAGACGCTCGATATCGAAGGTGACATTTCCCACGTCACTGGAGCGCCTGTTCCATCCATTGATGCGGTGCAGCAAGCGTTAAAATATTTTCATGGAAATTTAATGCAGCAACCCCCTCAATATTCGGCAATCAAAGTCCAAGGTCGTCGGGCGTATAACGTTGCCCGCAGCGGCAAGCAAATTGTGATTCCGCCCCGAGAGGTTACGATTTATGCGATTTCGCTCGTGAATTTTGCATACCCAGAATTGACACTCGAGATCACCTGCAGTGGGGGGACTTATGTCCGAGCAATCGGACGTGATTTAGCAACTCGCTTGAAGACCTCTGCAGTGATGAAATCACTTTGTCGCACAGCGATCGGAGATTTTAAAATTTCGGAATCTCATCCCCTCGAACGGTTAGATAAAGCCTCTATTTCTAAACTGCTTATTTCACCGGAGTTTGCGGTGAATCATCTTGAGCATGTGGATCTATCGAGCGACCAGTTAGAAGATATAAGTCACGGTCGAAAAATATCGATCCCATTTCACCTTACCTCGTCTCTCCAATCCGAAAAGGTTGCCGCATTTTTTGACAGCCACCTGGTCGCCATCCTTCAAAAGGCAGACTCATCCCAGTGGATACCCCATAAAGTGTTTATACAACCTGCCACTAAAACCGAGACAAGCGACAAGGTTTAACCTTAACGGCTGAAGATTTTACGAATTCCGTACAATCGTCAAATGATATGTGGATTTCTTCCCCTTCTTTTCTGTCGCAGCTTAAAATAAATAGCCTCTTCCCGAAGCAATGCTAGACTTCTTCCGGTGAGCTTGCGACATGCACACTGATTTCTGGCTTCAATGGAGCCGACGATCGAGACAGCGGATGGATCGATCAATAATGTCGATAAGCAACCAACATTTGGAAGCGAGTTGGGCATGGACGCGCCCCTGATTAACGTTGGGCCGCGTCAGCGGCTGCAGTTTAGATTATCTGGCAACCGCGTCTATGTTCGAAAATCGCAATATCAAACAAGACCTGTTTGCACTGGGTCTATTGGCACTTGTTGTCTTTTTGGCCCTTGCAGTCGTTTCATACGACCGCTCAGATCCATCATTGAGTAATGCCGCCGGGGCCCTGGTCTATCCCTCTGGTGGTCAGACTTCCAATTTGTGTGGCTTCGTTGGAGCGTGGATCGCAGATCTACTGCTTCGTTTCTCGGGGGTCGGTTGCTATTACTTGGTAATTTCCTTGGCAATTTTAGATTTTTTCCTGCTAAGACGAAAAGCAATTGATCAGCGTTGGATACGATTTTCTGGCTGGCTCATTTCTTTGGTCGGTTTCACAACGCTTATCAGTTTGTCGATGACACATCTATTGCCTCCGCTTTGGACGGGCCCAGAATTGGGTGCGGGAGGTCTGTTGGGGGCGGTTGGTAGTGAGCTTTTGCTCTTACATTTCGCCGCAATTGGTGCCTATATATTGGCCGTGAGTATTTTTCTTGCGGGCTTGGTGATGTGTACCGACTACGTCGTGTTCCGCGTTGCGATTTTTGGCATTTCACACCTTTCCCGCGGAGGGCAACATCTCTTTCGCGGCATCTCTTCAGACGATTCATCGAAGGCAAAAGTTACTAAAAAGACCCCGATGGAAGATGCAGAAGAATACGAAGAGGAAGAAGATGAAGAACTGCAGGTACGCATCCGAGGGAGAAAGCAACATGGCAAAAAACCACCGGAGGACGAATACGAGGAAGATGAGTATGAAGAGGAAGACGAGTACGAGTATGAGGAAGAAGATGAAGAATATCCGGAAGAAGTAGGAGAATATGAGGACGAAGAGGAGGAGGATGCGCCTACCCCGCAGCTCCCACGTCGAAGCGAACGAAAGCGGCGTCTGGCGTCTGCTCTGCGGATAAAAAAGCCAGCGACACCTAACGAGCGCGACGTGATGATCGAATCACTTGAGGCGGCAAGTCAGGAAAGCAGTCTGGAAAACTATCAGTTACCAAGTGTTGATTTGCTGTTGCCCTCAGATCAAATGGAGTATGACACTCATGAAAAAGAGGTGCGGCGTAAAGCCAAAACGCTTGAAAAAACATTTGCTGACTTTGGATTCAATGTACGTGTGGTTGAAATAGAAACAGGCCCTGTAATTGCACAATATGAGGTTGAATTGGAAGCCGGGCTACGCTTGGCGAAGATTACAAATCTGGCGGATGATATTGCGATCGCATTGCGGGTACCGAGTGTACGGATTGTCGCACCAATCCCGGGAAAAAATACGGTGGGCATTGAGATTCCGAATACGACTCGTTCAATGGTGCGACTCCGAGAAGTAATGGAGGAAGACCACAATAAATGGCAGAAAATGAAGATCCCTGTATTTCTTGGTAAGGATGTATCAGGGAAATCCACTACGGTTGATCTGGCAACCCTGCCTCACTTGTTAATCGCAGGTCGTACTGGAACCGGAAAAAGTGTTTGTCTCAATTCCATCATCACTTCCATGGTCATGACAAGAAGACCGGATGAAGTGAAGATGCTGATGATTGATCCTAAGATGGTGGAATTGAGTCCTTACAAAAAACTTCCCCACCTGATGCATCCGGTGGTGACGGATATGAAAAAGGCCGAAGCGATTCTGGCATGGGCGGTGGATAAAATGGAGGAACGATATACCCTCTTAGCCAAGGCGGGAGTGCGGCATGTCAGTTCCTACAATCAACTCGGTGAACAAGAACTACTCGATCGGATCCAGCCAGAAACAGATGAAGAGAGAGACAATATTCCTCGGCATCTTCCATATGTTGTCATTATTGCGGACGAAATGGCCGATTTGATGATGACTGCGGCTAAAGAGGTCGAAGGACACATTATCCGACTGGCGCAGAAAAGTCGCGCTGTTGGTATCCACCTTGTGCTTGCAACCCAAAAACCGACAGTAGATGTGATTACTGGTCTAATTAAATCCAATCTACCTGCCCGAATCGCATTTCAAGTCGCCAGCCGCACCGACAGTCGTGTCGTATTGGACGAAATGGGTGCCGATAAACTTTTGGGAAATGGCGATATGTTATTTCTCTGGCCGGGCACCAGCACGCTCTTGCGAGGCCAAGGGACATTTCTCTCAGATGATGAAATTACAAAGGTTGTCGATAGTGTCGCGACCAATGACCCACAATTTGTGCAAGAACTTGTCAAACTTCAACCGGCGAATGCAGAAGAATCTGCCGCGTCAGATAATAAAAATAAGGATGCGCTATACGAGTCTGCTGTCGATGTTGTCATCGGAGAGGGACGAGGCAGTGTTTCACTCCTGCAGCGGTGCCTGGGCATTGGTTACGGTCGCGCAGCTCGGCTTGTGGACTTTATGGCTGAAGACGGCATCGTGGGACCCTACAATGGATCCCAGGCGCGAGAGGTTTTGGTAACGGCTGATCAATGGGCGGCAATGAGCAGTGGCGAATGCGATGCGTCGATCCAACTAGAGGAATCGACACCAGTAGATTCCATTGAAGAAGATCTGACCGAGTATGCCGAACTACGTGACAGTACTGATGTGATTGAAGGAGAGTGCCAAGAGGAGGAAGATGCCGAATATGAAGACGGAGAATATGAAGACGTAGATTATGAAGAGGAAGCCGAGGACGAAGAAGTAGATAATGTTGAGTATGACGAGATCGAGGAAGATGAAGTAGAAGATGATGTCGCCCAGGATGAAGAAGAAGAGTTAGAAGAAGACGAAATCGCTGCCGATGAAGAGGCTGAGGCAGACACCGAGGATGAAGAGTACGAGTACGAGTACGAATATGAAGAGGACTGCGAAGAAGATGAATCTGATGACAGTGAGTGGGAGGAGGACGAACACGAGGACGAGGAATGGGATACCAATGTAGGTGAAGCGAAGGATTCCTTTGAAGAGGAAAAAGTGTAAAAAGTCACGAGTTTTTGGCCATCTTTCCCTCTCACCCGATTGACACCTCTCCCCACCATTTTTATTCTGAGAAAAGAGATATTGCTAACATTCTCCGGCGGCTTTTTCTGTCTTTCCATTGAAGCGATTGAAGACTGATCAGCCAAAGCGAACGAGCGAGACAGACAATACGTTCCATCGATCGATTCATAGAACCCTGAGGTGTTTTTGCCTCAGGGTTTTTTCATAATCATTATGAAAACCATTCAGATCTACGATACGACTCTTCGCGATGGCAGCCAAGGCGAAGGAATAAATTTTTCACTTCAGGATAAAATCTTAATCACCGAAAAACTGGCTAATCTCGGTTTCGATTATGTCGAAGGGGGATATCCGCTTTCAAACGAAAAGGATGCCGAATATTTCCGTCAGGTTTCACAGACAGATCTAGGAACCACCAAAGTAACAGCCTTTGGAATGACGCATCGCAAGGGCATGCTCCCGGAAGATGACCCGGGCATGCAGGCCCTGCTGGACAGTGCGGCCGGGGTAATAACGATCGTCGGAAAAACATCCGACTTTCACGTTGCTGAGGTCCTTCGTGTAACCGGCGACGAAAACTTAGAAATGATTTCCTCGACCATTGCGTTTCTTAAATCGCAGGGCAGAGAAGTCATCTACGACGCGGAACACTTCTTCGACGGATGGAAATCTAATTCCACCTACGCCTTGGAGACAATCCAAAGTGCCATTGGTTCTGGAGCTGACATGGTTGTTTTCTGCGACACCAATGGTGGCACAATGCCATGGGAGGTTAAAGAGATTACGGCAAAAGCCATTAACGAAATTGATGTCCCCGCCGGCATCCATTGTCATAACGATTGTGAGCTAGCGGTAGCAAATTCTTTGGCCGCAGTTGAAGCGGGGGCGGTACAAGTTCAAGGTACTATTAATGGTTTCGGGGAACGTTGTGGTAACGCCGATCTGATCAGTGTCATCGCAAATTTAGCCATCAAACAAGATGG
>JAYYJN010000108.1:0-6293 GCA_036146215.1 Planctomycetota bacterium | reverse complement strand
GGGACGGCTCCGAAGGCGGCCCCGATCGATTATCTGTTGGTCGGAGCGCACAGAGATTGATAAGGTTTGCGGTTGCTGCGGATTATACCGCCCATAGACTCCTGATCCCAGGTGTTTTCCAGCTGATAACCGGTGAAATCCGTGCTTTCAACATATAAAGATTCACCTGTACAAGTATGACCAGCCGAATCTCTTTGTTAGACAAGGCGCGGTCTTTGTCTCCGGCGACGACCCAGTGTTTGTCGCTGGTGTATTCGATCCAAGGAACCCTTCCCGAGGAGTTAACCAATGCGAAGCCCCGTTCAACGGCTTTCGATGATCACCCTCTTGTTCGTACTCGGGGGACTTTGTGTCGAACCATCAGTTGCATCCGGGCCTTACTACGGCCGATCCAACATGCAGTGTGGGTATCCGGTTTCGCAGCAAGACCTTTTTTACAACTACTATGTGGGAAATCCCGCGTGCGGGATACCAGCACAACTCTATCTTTGTCCTCAACCGACACCTGCCTTGGTGGGACACACCTACTACACCTATCAACCGCTACTTCCCCACGAGATGATGTATCGTCATGATCGCACCTATTTTCGAATCCATCCGGATGGAACCGCTGTGAAAACAAAGGTCCGCTGGCGTTAGTCGTGACTGTTTCAACGCTAGATATCACCAATTCCAATTTTTTTCTGGGTAGCGATAAAAAAGACCGTAAAAGGAAATGAGTTTATGAAGTTTACTGCCGCTTTACTCATATTTTTCACAACCGGTTTATGCTTTGCGCAGACCACAGGAGAAAATGTTTCGGTTGCAGAATGTCCGACGTGCGTGGGCGGAACATGCATGCCGACTAGTGGCGCATATTGGGCAAATTATGGTCACTGCGGTTCGCAATGTCAGGCAGCATTGAGCTATCCTTGGCAATGCGGCTACTACTACACCCCCTGGGGTGCTCCCACTGCATTGGTCGTTCCTCCAACTGCTGAGCGGCAGTACAGTATGGGCTGGGGGGTTGGAAATACTCGGCTAACCCGCATTTATCATCAGTACGGTAGACCTTATCCGGGTGCGATGATGGGACCGGGTGGCCGATTTCGGGCGACACCTTACTGGCCGAGTGACACGGCCCAGTACGGCGTATATTATGTGCGCGGCCCGTGGTGATCATCACGACCGCCTATGGACTCAGATGCGGTTCCCTGTCAGATTCATCACAAGTGGCCAACAACGCTTCGAAACGTTTTCGCCAAAGTTCACCCCCTAGATCGGGATAGAGTACCTGCGCGGTTCGAATCGTCTGCGCTGCCTTCTGTGCGTTGCCCAATAGCAACCGAGAACGGGCTTCTCCATATTTTGCCGAGAACCACTGCTCGGATTCTGGACGTGCACGGCGAGTGATCTCCCGATATTTCTTCAGCGCTTCACGTCGAGATAGGATGTCACTTTGCTCAATCAGTTGATCAGCATATTGCAATTGAATTTTTCCGTCACCTGAATATTCAGCCGCCAATTTTCGAAGCAGCATTAAAGCCTCAGTTGTGTCACCAAGACGGAGAAATATCTGGGCACGAATCAAAGCTAATTGCTTCCTTTCGGGTAGTGCAGAAAAATCGCCCAGCTTTTGAAAACAGGCCAGTTCAACCTTGGCCAATGCGACCGATGATTTGTTCAGATTATTTTTTTTCTTCCTGCGATTTTGAATCTGCTGTAGATTCAAAATCAGCTGCACGATATTTGCCGTGCCGCCCTCAAATGATTTCAGTACAGTTAGTGCTTCCTCATATTTTCCCAAGCCTACCAGCGCCTCTATCTGAAGTGCTTGGAGTCGGTTGTAATTTTTCCGATCGCTATTTTCAATCTGGCTCAGACCCTGCTCAATCAATTCAAGAGAACTATGATACGGGGTAGCGGTGTAATGCATCTGAAGTGTAGCGGTGTCGGCAATCGTCGCACCGGCAAGGGTGCTTTCGGCGTGGATTAGCCTCATGCAGGCCACGCTCATAATTTGACTTAACGCATCTGCCCGTTCGGTTAGCTGAGATTCATTTTTTCTCGCCATCGCCGCACACTCGCGCAAACAGCACACAGAGGCAATCCGCATTGCCTCTGGATAAAAAGAACTGTTCGGCGCAACTTTAAACAGAATTTGACTTGCAGCAGACCAGTTTTTTGCGGCCGCTAGCATGCGACCCAACCAGAGCCGTGCGCGATTCGAAGAAGTGTGTGTCGGCCACCGTTTCAGGTGTTCCTCGAGCAACTGCTGATATTCGTCAAATGCGTCGGGTGGACTGCCCTTCAACGCAAGGGCGAGGTTGTAAGCGGCCATTAAATGCGCCGCTGCCGCTCCAGATTCGGTCGGATAGGTGACCGTAAGACGCCTTAATTTGTCGCTCGCCTCACGGTAATTTTTAATTTCATAATCGATCATAGCAGCAGCCCGATAAAGCTCAAACGCCTTGGAAGAATCTTTTAGTTCGTCTGCCTTTTTCGCTGCCTCTTCATAAACCCTTGCGGCATCGGGTAACTGTCCCGCTTGATAAAGTCCCTCCGCTGCCCTGACTAACAGCGGGTAGCCATGTTGCGACGGGTTGATCGTCATTTGCCGCCCGAAAAGTGCCCGCGCGCGTTGTAACCAATAAGGGTCGTGAAGATTTTCGATCAGTTCAAGTTGATTTTCTGCCCGTTGATTCCAGTTTGCTGCGGTTGCGACTTTGTTGCTTGCAGCCGCTTTAAGCATAATTTGAAGTTCACAAAAATCGACTTCGGCCTCAAGTTCAGGACTGTAATTTAACGGCTGATTTAAGGTGTCGAGCGCTTTTAGATAGTCCGAATTGTCACACAACTGCCGAGCCAATTCCAAACGAATTTGGCCTTGCACATCGACTGGAGGGTTCTTGGTTAAATAGATGGAAGATTGCTGCTGAAAAACAAGTGCATTTTTTTTACCTCCGAGTAATCGCAAGCACTCCAGCCAAGCGACACGACTCTCCCAGTCAATAGGATCATTTTTTGCAGCCAGTGGAGAAATAATCTGCTTCGCTTGCTGTAACGCGTGAATGCGATCCGGGCTTTCTGCTGCATAGCATCGCGCTTGCTCCATCCACGCTTGAGATAAATCTTTTTGCAACGCAGTCCGAATGTTGATCATAGTGCCAGATGGTAATCGACTATCATTTGGACGGACTAAAGCATCATCGATTTTCTTCAGCGTTGTTTGAGCAATGCTTGTTGCTTGCCGCAAATATGGGAGTGCTTTCACGCGTGTCGGCTCGGGATCTACGGCACCGGCACTGATCTGACGAATAAATTCTCCCCGTTGCAAGACAACCTGTGCGAGCTGTCGGGCGATAATCGGCTCAAGCGGATTATCCGCATTGTTTTTAAGCCAGTCATCCAACACCGATTCTGCTTGGGTCCAATGAGCTAATCTCGATCGCGGAGAACATTGCTTTGCCCAGGCGGCATAGGTTCGTGATAAATCTACTAATGTGTTGACGCGTTCAAACGGACTCAGCCCATTGTCGGCAATCCGGTCCTCACAGGCTGATACCGCCAAGGGAAATAGCCGACGACTGAGGAGTCCATCAATAAAGTGTTCTTCTGTCGCTTGTTGATCTTCCGACCCCAGTGCAGGACAAACCTCTGGAAGTAGCAGGAGTAACACCACCACACCCAATACGGTCTGTATTCCAAAATCAGATCGTTGCACAATCAGTTCACTTACATTCAACGGTTTCGAAAAAAACGGGCCACTTCCCATGCAATACATTTTGCCGGAGATACTTCATTAACCCCATCGTATTATTGGGTGATTGAGGCATCCGCAGCAAATTGAATTTTAGAAAACCCCGATTTTCTACCAAGATCATAGGTGTAAATTGCATCACCCAAGGGTACGTTCGGATCGATATCGAGGATAAGTGGAACGGTTGATTCAATCTTCGAAAGGGCAGAAAGTTTTTGCTCAAGAATTTGCAAATGTGCGCAGGGCTGCCCGTTGATGCTCCAGGAAGGACCACTGGTTTTCCACCCGATATGAATGAACACCGGATCAATATCTTCGGTTTCATCGGATGTTTCCAGCATTTCACTGCCTGCTGGCAATTCCAGTTGAACACTACTGGGAAGGGTTTGCTCCACAATCTGAAAACTTGCTGTGCAGATGAAAAATATAAGCAGCAGGAACACCACATCAATCATTGGTGTCATAGTGATATCCTGACGATCCCCCGAACGTGTGCTGGAATCAGGAATCCGCATATCTGGTTGGTGCTTTGTATTAAAATTAAAAATGAAATCCTGATAACACAGGGTTGTCAATCCACGACATCGGGAGGACGAATGACGGCGAATTGAACATTCCAGATATGCAATTGCGCACAACCAGCCAAGATTGGCTCGACAACCCGATACGGCGCAGTGCGATCAACGCGAATGCGTACTTCGATTTTTCCCTTCGCTCGTTTTAATTCACTTTGTAATTGAGACACAAGGTTGGCGGTCGGTATAATACGTGCTCCAAAAGCGATTTGGTAATTATCCTGGCGGGATGAAACGTTAACGGTGAGTGTTCTGGTATCCGTTGGAGTGTTCTCGTCCCCGGTTTCTGCGGTAGGAAGATCAAGTTCTGCGTGCGCTTCTTGCTTCTGTAAATGGCTAGAGACAAGAAAAAAAATGATCAATAGAAACACGACATCAATCATTGGCGTCATATTCATTTCTAATCGGTGACGACGATTACTCAGCGGAACACGCATCAAAAATCTTTCTGGAATGCTCTTTTATTTTTCAGTTGAAGGCGGGGGACTTTGCGAAGTTGTGCCAGTCGCTTGCTTCCGTTGATTGCGTCGACGCTTGAGAGGTAAAAATACCTGCTGTGCAAGGTGCGACCCGTCAGCAACCATCTGGTCAATATGATTGCGGAAGATTGCGAAAGCCGCCAAAGCGGGAATGGCAACCAACAGTCCCCCGACAGTGGTCACCAATGCCTGATAGATGCCTGTGGCAAGATCTGCCGCTCGCGCGCTTCCCTCGGTGCTTGCTACTTCCTGGAATGCAAAGATCATTCCAAAAACCGTACCCAACAGACCGACCATTGGCGCGATGTTAGCAATCACCGACAAGTAATCTATTTTTCTCAATAATTTAGCAGCCTGTTCTGCCGCCGCATCTTCCATTGCCTTTTCTACCGCATTCCATCCACTTTCAGTTTCCATAATTCCATCCTGTAAGACGAAGCCCAAGAAACTTGGATTTGCATTGCAGGCGGCAGTTGCACCCGGCACATCACCCGCCACGAGACACCGCTGTACACTTTCGGCAAGTCCGACCGGCAAAAGATGGTGTCTGCGTAAGGATAGTAAATGCTCAACAATCAAGGCGACCAACGTGATAGAAAGACCAAGCAGCAGCATGACAATCAGAAAACCTGTCACCCCACCTGAAAATACGATCTCGAAAAAACCGTCTTGTCCCGGACTCGTTTCTGCCCCAGGATTGGCAGGGTTATCTTCCGCCGAGGCGGGCGTCCAGCTCATCAGTTGGATTACGGCTACAAAGAGAAACCGCGATCCCATATTAAAAGTATTATGTATGGTCATCATTTGCAGGTGCTGCCTCGATTGCGGCTTTCCTTTGCTTGGCGTCGGCTGCGGCTGTGCTTTGAGGATAAGTGTTCATCAGTTCGGTATAAATTAGTTTTGCTTCTGTTGGAAGTTTCGCTTTCATGCTCGCTTTTCCCGCCGCGAGTAGGGCTTCAGCGGCTAAATCTGGATTATCGTCGTTGAGAATTGCTACACGCATCGCGGCCACAGCCGCTTTACGGTTTTCACCTGCACGCGCATAGAGCCTGCTCAAAATATAATAAGGCCCCCCCTGTAGTGACAGGGGAAGTTGTTCAACGGCTTGTTGGCAAAAGCGAATCTTTTCTTCTGATGCATGTGGCAACTGCGTGCGCAACCATTGAGATCGAGCAAGCGCATTGAATGGTGCTGGTGCCGACTCGGCTAGGTTTAGCAATACGCGTTCGGCCTCCTGGGATTTTCGGGTGCCAAGAAGCAGACTACTGCCAAGTAACTGGGTTGCTGGATTCGGGTCCTTCGTCCAGGTTAGCGCGACTGCCTCAGCTTGAGGGGATGGGGTGAATCCACCGGCCCATATCAATGGCATAGATCCAATGTAGGGGGTTCTCGGATCTTTGCTCAATAATCGCAGGAAGACTTTACTCGCTTGATAATATTTTTTATCCGCCCGCAGCGCCATAACTAATTCTGAAAGTATCTCGCTCTGTACCCAACCGC
>JAYYJN010000107.1:0-4367 GCA_036146215.1 Planctomycetota bacterium | reverse complement strand
AAAATATTGCCGACCGTGAAGGCGAGTTGTGGAGGACAGTTCTCCGCAGCGACCCAATCGGCCAGGAACTGTTCGCCCTTGGGTTGATCGGCCAACGCTGTCGCGATGACATGTCTTATTTCGAAGGGAGTTTCATCGTTTTTGAGTTTCAACGTAAAAAAAGCGTAGGCGTCAGTATCGCCGATGTTCGCTATCGCGCGAACGGCTGCAATGGCTTGATCGATTTCGGCACGTTGGACTGCCTGCTCGAGCATCTCCCGTTTACCAAATCGAACGAGTGTCTCGGCGGCCCACGTTCCAGCTGTGGTATCGGGTCGGGAAATCGCAAGTGTGAGCAGTTCATTGCTTCGGGTCGTTAGTTCAAACTGCCGTACGAGTTGAAAATAGCGTGTCGTTCCCTGATTCGCCCGCAGATAACGATCAAGTTTCTCCATCAGGTCGGGCCGACTCGGAAGATCAAAATCGGGCAGCCGCAGAAGGGCTTCGGCGACAGATCCGTCCGCAAGACCATCTGCAACTGAGACTGATGCTTCCGGCCGTTCCGCATTTAACGGCAGAACGCTACACCAAAGCACCCACAAGGCGCAAATCAATCGCGTATGTTGCTTTACGTTACGCCTTAGTCGCATTACCGACGAAATATTCATCATTCCAGCAGACTTTCCAGAGCCCGCTTTTTCAACTCCGGGTTTTCGGTGTGAAAGTCAAACGCGCGAAAGTAACGTGGGTGTTCCTCTGGGCTTGTGGTTCTGATCAACTCGGCCAAAAGCGGCAGCGCTGCTGCGGCACGGCTTCGCCAGATAATGTCTCTCCCCGCGGGCAACCGCCAATCGTCTCCCACTTTTTCTAGCCAGGCCTCAAAACACCGATCCCACTGCCCGTCTGCGGCAATGCCGAGGGCTTCGAGATACCATCGATCATTGCCATCATGCTCCAGTGCCAGAGAGGCCCAGAGCTCGGCTGCCTCTGAATCAGGATGATGTCGAAGTGCTAGTAGGCACTCCCGACGAACCTGCGGGCTTGGATCTCCGAGTCGATCTCGGACGATCGGCAGCATGTCTCGTTGATCACGGCGGGCTGCCCGAATCGCGGTAATACGGATATCGGGATTTTTGTCGTTCAGTGCCTCGGCGAGCGTTTGCTCACCAATCTGCGGGATGGAGGTAAGGAGCCACAGTGCCCGCGCTCGGATCCTCGGATTCTCGCTCTGCCAAAGTTTCTTAAGCGCAGGGACGGCCGCCTCGCCGAGTTGCGCAAGTCGTCGGTGAGCCAGAAAGCGAACTGCATTGTTCGGATTTTTAATCGCTTCAGCAGCCCCCTCGGGTGTGCTGAAATCGAAGTCAGGGACTTGGTAGGCATTCTTTGTGTTATTTGGCTTTTGGCGCGGTGTAATGCGGAAAATCCTTCCACTATTTAAATCGGCCGCTTGGTGCCCACCGACCCCCGGATCCTGCCAGTCAGCAACAAACAGTGAACCATCAGGGGCGACCGCCACGTCAGACGGGCGAAACGCTAGATCACGTTCACCGCGAATTAGGTCTACCATCTCAGCTTCGTATCCCGCGCCGCTTGATTTGACCGGATAGGCTCGCACGACGCGCGGACCGGCATCGCAGTGAATCATCTGATCCTGAAACACGGGTGGAAGTAGGCGTCCCTCGTAGATCGCGAGTCCCGTGGGTGAGCCTGCGCCGGTGTGAAGAAGGTTCGGTACCACGCCCGGGTCATTCTGATGCCAGTGTTTTTTTTGGGGATTCTCACTCCGATTGGTCCGAACGATGTGCCAACCAGCGCCGGTATTTTCTTCGCGGTAGCCGTAGTTACCAAATTCCATCACGTAGTTAATCCGGACACCATAATTACCGTCATCATCGTTATCGGATTGCCAGAGAGTGCCGAAGCTATCAGGAACAACCATCCAATTGTTGCGGAAATTCCAACCGAGCGTTTCCAGCCCGGAACCATCAGGATTGCAGCGGAAAACCATGCCCTGCTGATAGGGATCGCGCTCATCGGCCACGCGATTTCCTGCTTGATCGATGCAGACGTTTCCGGTTGGATCTTTAAGCTGCATTCCGGCATTACCGAAATTGAAGTACAGCCGTCCGTCAGGTCCGAAAAAAAAAGCGTGAATCCCGTGATCATGTTGCCAACCGCCGATCCCGGTGAAAAGCACTTCCTTCTGATCCGCCTTATCGTCTCGGTCGGTGTCGGTGAGAATAAAAACATTTTCACCGGCCGAGACGATAACGCGGTTATCCAGAACGCACACTCCGTGAGGAGAATTAATGTCACTTCCCTGATAAAAGACTTTTTGTAGATCCGCTTCGCCGTCGTGGTCCGTGTCTTCAAGAATCAAGATTCGATCACCCGCGGGACGGCTTTTTCGCTTGCCGCGATAGTTCATCACTTCGCAGACCCAAACCCTACCACGGTCATCAACATCGATATTCGCCGGACTTGCGAGCAGGGGACTCGAAGCAAAGAGCGTAACATCCAGTTCAGGATGCACGTCGAGCCCCTCAGTCTCTGAAGGTGGTTTTTTCAATCCTGGAACCGCTTGGGCACCCTGATTGGCTTTTGGTTCGGCCGGTTTTGGGAGCAAACCCCGAAGGTCTTCCTCACTGAGTGATTCGGACGAGACCCCGTCAGCTGGAACTTCTGCCCCAGCGGTCCATGTGATCGCATTCAGAATCAGTTTCCGAACGTTATCGTCTCCCCAGTTCTGGTGAAAATGTCCCCCGGTGTAGCCGAAGCCCCGTCCGCGTCCCGCTTGCTCCGATGCCCATGCAACGTGTTGCTTTTCTCCTCGGGCGATTGCCGCTCGCACGTGCGGGTTGCCAGTGTGCGGCCCGTCTCCACCGCGATCGAGCGTCTCGGTCGGAGGCAGATCGCTGAGGATCGGCGTCACCCCGTCAAGCCCATCGCGGAATCGCATGTGGTAGTAAAATTCGTCTCGGATGCCGAAGGGAGGCACGCCCCGCGTGATCGGATGCTCGGGAAGCGATTTAAAATCTGCAGTCCATACCGGATTTACCGACCAGTGCGTCTCAAAGTGCCCACCCGTCCAATCCAGAAATCGATCGCCCGCTTCGCCCTTCGGCACTTCGACTCCGTAGTGCATGCAAACAATACCCACACCCTTTTTGTGAAGGGCATCTACTTGCTCAAGATGGGGGATCACCGGATGGCGGGATCCGCCATCGGCATAAAGGATGATCGTGTCTGCGTTGTCTAGTGCCGATGGATCCTCGGGCCAACCGTCACGATAAACGACCGCCTGCATTCCAGGCATATTTTCGTTCAAAGCCATCGCCAGCAACGTACAACCGGCGTTATGTTCGTGTGTGCCGCGAGAATGTGAGTCAGCCCCAGCGATGAATACTGCCTTTTTTTTCCCTGCCAGCGGAAGTCGCTTCAGGCGAATATCTTTGAACTGCACCTCCATTGGCGGACCTTGGTGAAGCTGCAACGCTAAGATCCCACTCTTACGCCCATAATCATCGATGATTTCAGACATGGTGACCCCGTTAATTTTGTGGGTCATACGATTGCCCGATGCGATGATTTCATATTCATTCCAATCTTTTTTGTCGATTGCACGCTGTAGTGCAGCGGTGTCGCCAAAGGTGCCGATTGGAACCGATTTGCCATCTTTACCGACGCGGGTTTTAAGGCCCCGTCGTGCAAGGGTGCCACGTCCGCGCTCCTCGTAGTGAGCCCCGGACCAGGTGTCCCCTGCTTCGAAATCAGCCTGATGGCCCGAGACGACGTGGTTTCCCAGATCAGCCGAACGATATTGGATCCCCGAGTTCCCGTCGACGATGCGGTATTTTAACTTGAGGACAAAGTCGTCTACCTCACCCTGTGTCCAGATCAGAAAGGTGTTGCTCTTGGTCGGGTTTTCGGCTGTCGTGCGTCCCGTGATGGCACCATCTTCGACGCTCCAGAATTTTTCATCCCCGCTCCATCCAGTCAGATCTCGACCATTGAACAGAGAATGGAAATCGGCGTCATCGCTCGCCGGACTTGAAGTCGTGAGTAAGAGGAACAAAAGTGAAAAAGTGGTTACGCGAGCCAGCATACGATTCCTTTCTCTCAAGAGTGGTAAAAGGCCGCCTAGGGTTGGGTGACTCGGAGTGTCCTGCGGGTTTTCCGAGTCGTCTCGGACGTCCCGAATGCACATCTCTTCGTCGTACACTCAAATTATAGGCGAAAACAGCCATCTTTTCGCCCCGCCCATCGCCTGCAGCGAAATGCTGTCATTTATAGAGTTGCAAGCGAACAGAGGGACTTGGTGATTTTGTAAACCAGAGCCCGAAGATAACCGAAGTAAGCAAGGATTCTCTATCATCTAAAGCGAGTTT
>JAYYJN010000106.1:0-3585 GCA_036146215.1 Planctomycetota bacterium | reverse complement strand
TTGATAACACAGTTGTCGTAACCAATGCAAACACCGCCGGGGATGACAAGGCGAATTTCGATGGCGTAAGTTTTGCCGAGCAGATTTACAACCCGGGAGCATTTTTTGATCTCTCCGTGCAGGACGGTAATGGCTTCGGGTTGGAAAAGGTGGTCATCGAAGTAAGTGCAGCCCTTTACACCGGCGACAGCGGTGGTGGGGGTGGAAGCGTGGCTGTCCCAGAACCGGCCGCCGCATGTATGCTATTAATGGGCATGGTGTCGGTCCTGGGTCTCTGGCGACGCCGGCGATAAAACAACCGCAATTCAGCGGAATCCGTTATCCTCTTCGGATTGGGCATGCGCTGTCCTGTTATTCGCCGTTTTGCGTAGTTGCAGACTCGTAGCTAGCGTCTTTATTCCGCTAGGTGCTGGACATCCAGTCACCAAGAATGCTATCCCAGCACGAGATCGAGAAAATTCCCGAGCAATCGCTCAGTTTCCGGAGCGTCATGAATTAAATCGCCAAAACGATTAACCGGGATCCCGGCAATATTCTCAATGTAGGTCGGATACTGCAGCACCCGCGTTAATAATTGACTCCGTTTCAATTCCGGATGAAATTGGGTGCACCAAATAGGCTTATCTTTGATGCGGTAAGCTTGATTTTTGACTATCTCGGATGAAGCTAACAAAACTGCGTTGTCGGGCAGTTCATCGACGCAATCTTCGTGTCCCATTTGCGCATTGAATCGGGAACCCAAATAACCAAACAACGGATCTCGGAGCCCCTGCTCTGTTAGGCAAAGTTCATGTGTACCAATTTCGGCCCTTGAAAGATCCGTGTTGACTCTTCCGCGGTGTGCCTTTGCCATCGCTTGAAACCCCCAGCAGGATGCAAATGTAGGCTTTCCTTCATGAACGATCTCCCGCATCAGCTCCATGGACGCGTCAAGCCATCCCGAGAATCTCGTCACCGAATAATCACCGCTTCCCCCGATCAATATTGCATCATGCTGATTGACGAATCTCCATCCGGGTCTTCCGGCTAGAAGGTCCCAGGGTTTGATCTGTCCCGCGTCTACTCCAAGAGCCGATGCGAAGCACTCAATCTCTTGCTGCCGCATTGGATCCTCGGGGTTTCGAATTTGAAGCAGCAGAAGTTTTGCTTTTCCGTGGGACATGACTTTTCCGCAGCCCGTTAATCGAGTTCACCAGGCAATAACAATTTTTGTGCCCACGGTAATGCCAAGCATAATTGCAGCACTGTCGTCCACAATCGCTAGTTCAAGCCTGCCACCAGATCCAATCAAGGCAACAAGCGTCAATGGCGGTTGGTCGCCATAAGTCTTGAATATGCCATGAGTTTCGTGTTCATCGCATAGAATGCGGACCGACTCGTCGCGGGGAACGTCGCCAAGTTGTTCTTCGTCGATGTTGGTAATCAGGTTACCAAAGGAATCGATCGTTTCGATAATCCCCTCGATTTTTCCCGGCATTACTTTAACCCTCGGCCAACTCAGGTTCGTTAGTGTATTAAGCGGGTCACCTAATGATTCACATGGTAAATCAAGGCTCAGGTGAGCCGCTGCAGGGGCTAGAATGTCTCTTCCATGGAAAGTGTCTGATACATCGGGCAGCCAATAAGAGGCATTCGTTAATGCGATAATTTTATCCACTTTATTTGACCTTGCCAGGGCGTCTAGCACACCATTGTCGGGCGCGAGAAAATAACAGCCGTTAATGACCGCGCAAACCAAAGAGCGATCCGTTCCTACACCCGGATCGACAACAATGACATGGATGGTTCCTTCGGGGAAGGTCCGAGTGGAGGTCATCAGCCCGATGGCTGCTTGCCGTATGTTCTGAGGGGGTACCGCGTGGGTGAGGTCGACCAATGTCACCGAGGGATTAATTGAGAGCACAACGCCCTTCATCGCAGCGACATAAGGACTGCTATTCCCGAAGTCTGTGGTAAGCGTAATGATTTTGTTAGTCATTACCGCTAGGGCATTGTTTCTACCAACCGCAAGCAAATCTCTCTCACCTGCTGCGGTTGAATATTAGGGTTCTTCTGTTTCGCTTTTCCGATAATAGCTCCCACCGCTTTTAGCTTCCCGTCCTTTAAGTCGGCAACAACCTGCGGGTTGGATTCAAGCAGTTCGCGGCAAATCATTTCTGTCTCATCGGAATCCACCTCCGCAATTCCGAGTCGAGCCATCGCTTCGTCAACCGATTGATTGGATTCCAGCATGCAGGCCAGAACTTCGCGAGCGCGACTCGTAGAAAGAGTGCCGTCTTGTATTGTTCCGAGCAAATGTGCGAATGACGATGCTGTGATGGGATACTCCGAAATGTCGATCGAATTTTCGCTCAAATATCGCATTACATCCTGTTGTATCCAATTGCTGGCCAGTTTTGCGTCACCATTAATGTCAACAATTTCCTCCAAATAGGAGACGAGGCCTTTGCCCTGGTTTACGAGCACGGAGGCATCATGGGGGGCGAGGGAGTACTCGGAAACCAAACGAGATCGCCACTGAGATGGCAAGCGGGCTAGTCCGGATCTATGTCGATCGATTTCTTCATCACTGATGACTACCGGAGGAAGGTCAGGCTCAGGGAAATAGCGATAGTCACTTGATTCTTCTTTACTCCGCTGACTGCGAGTAAGACCTGCTCCGTCATCCCAACCGCGAGTTTCCTTCGTTACGCCGGGGTCACCAAGGCATCTTCCATTCTCCTTCCAGCTCTCAAATTGCCTTTCCGATTCATAGTCCAGCGCCCTTGCAACGGCGCGGAAGCTATTCATGTTTTTCACCTCGACGATCGGAGTCGCCTTAATTTCGGCTCCACAGGTGATGTGAAGGTTTACGTTTGCATCGACACGCAAACTGCCCTCCTGCATATTGCAGTCTGACACCTCTAAATAACTCAGCAATAGCTTCAGTTCAGAAAGGTAAACAGAGGCTTCTTCAGCACTACGAAGGTCTGGTGCGGATACAATCTCAAGCAGTGGAGTGCCGCATCGATTCAGATCAATCCGAGTATCGCCGAGATGATTAATCTCATCGTGCATGCTTTTTCCGGCATCTTCCTCCAAATGTGCTCTAATAATTCCAATCCGTTTATCTGTAAATGCGCCCCCCGGATCCGTTATTTCTAAAAATCCATTTTGAGAGAGCGGTAAATCAAATTGGCTTGTCTGAAATCCCTTGGGCAGATCGGGATAGAAATAGTTTTTCCGATCCCACTTGGTAAACGTCGGAATATCACAATTCAGCCCTAAAGCTGCTCGGACGGAAAGATCATAGGCGCGACGGTTCATTACCGGAAGCGCACCGGGAGCACCCGTGCAAACCGGGCACGTCAGCGTGTTGGGAGGTGCGCCGTATCGGCTCGCACATCTACAAAACAACTTGCTTTCAGTGAGGAGCTGAACGTGGACCTCAAGGCCAACGATCATCGTATAGTCTTGTACTTCGTCCATTGTATTTCGCCGTTACTTCATCTTTCCATTATCAGAGGCGTTTCCACACGAAAGACAGACCAAGACCGGGAAAGGGCATTTCACAGACGTCGGGGCCGTTAAATTTGACCCTAATCA
>JAYYJN010000105.1:0-24087 GCA_036146215.1 Planctomycetota bacterium | reverse complement strand
CCGCGGCAGCAGTGGACTGAAAATTGAAATTTCACTGCTAAAGCCACTTTTTTCCATGATGGGTCGCTTATTAAAAATCGGGATCCCGGGAGGGTTGGACGTAATTTCTATCATCGGTTGCAATCTTTGGTTTGTGTCGTTAATTAATCGCCTTGGTAACGAAGCCGCCGCCGCGCACAACGTGGCCATTCGGCTTGAATCTCTGGGCTTTCTTCCGGGGGCAGCATTTTCTTTGGCTGCCACAACCTTGGCTGGCCAATATCTCGGTGCCGGTGATCCACACCGTGCGAGTCGCAGCGTTTTGCATGCGTGCCTTACAGCATGTGGTATCATGACCACCGTGGGAATTGCGTTTTACTTCGGTGGCCTAAAATTAGCCAGTTTTTTTCTTGCTCCTGAGGATACCGCCATCGCTTTAATGTCGGCTCAACTTCTGCAGATTGCTGGGCTTGCGATGCTTCCACTGGCGATTGAGATGGTTTTGATTGGCGCACTTCGCGGGGCGGGAGATACGAAATGGCCACTCTGCTTCACATTTGTAGGATTTTTAGGTATTCGAATTCCACTTACCTACTTAGCGCTCGATATCTTTGGTTGGGGCGTGGTGGGGGCGTGGTATGCCATGTTGATTGATCTAGTGGCCCGTTGTCTGATGGTGCTCTATCGGTTTTATCATGGTGGATGGAAAAACATAAAAGTGTAATTCCTTTGAAAGCCATCCGAGGGACCCCTCTCATGGATCGTTCCATAAAACCAATTTCTCAACCAGAAAGACCACTCGGTCATTATTTGGCTTTTGCTACTTGCATTGCGCTATTGCTCCTTCTCTGTCCGATGCCAGAAATGAATAGGATGTTTCGTTATGGAATGGATCTTTTGCATGCACCATTTTTTGCCATCTTGTCACTTTTTCTGGATCAGAAACGGCGCAAGGGAAAACAAAATGGTTTTATCCAGGGACTTTGCTTTTGGGTCTTTCTATGCATGCTCGGCGCGGCATTGGAGGCAATCCAAACAATAGCCGGACGCGACACAAATTGGCACGACGGATTATCAAACCTGTTGGGCATAACAGCCGGTTTACTGTTCTCTTACGCCCTATCCGCAACAGACCGTATATATCTCAAATATTTCGGGGGTTTTGCCGGCACGCTGATGTTACTGCTCGGTAGCATTTACGGCCTCTATGGAGTCTGGGATACAGTCCAAGCGGAAATCGAATTTCCCCTCATTGCTGACTTCGAAACTCATCGTGAACTCTTGCGATGGGAGGCAAGGGATGCCGTTTTGATCCGGAGCAAACAACATGCAAGGTCGGGCCATTTTTCTGGAAATATTACATTCCAGGAAGGGCGCTATCCGGGAGTTTCAATCGAACTGCCACCGGGGGATTGGTCAACCTATCGTTACCTCACGCTTGACATCATGCGGGCAGAAAACAAAAACTTTCCACAATCAAATCGAGAGCAAAGTGCTAACCTCGCCCTGCGCATCAAACTAGAAGACGATGGTCCGAGCGATTCTTTCCAAGACCGTTTTGAATCAACAGTTGCGTTACAACCGGGTCAGAATCAAATACGGATTCCTGTTGATGTGATTGCGAATAGTCCCGCCGCGCGTTCCCTTCGTCTCAATAGAATGAAGAGGTTATCTCTATTTGTCACCAATTTGAAATCTTCACAAGTTCTATTTATCGACAAAATTCATCTGGAATAATTGGGCAAGGTAATGAGAGAGATTACTGAAATATTTCATAACATAATGAAGCGTGGTGACCTTATCGCGATATGTTCACGTTACTTAATAGTCTTAGGTTGGTAGACAAAAAAAGACGTTTGTTAAAAAAAAGGGGTCATAAGCAAATTTTTGGGACGTTTTCTCAAGTTACCTTTCTGCGGGTTCCTGCCACGGTGGTTTGCTCTAAAATAAATTAAGAAACAACGACGTGATTGCATCCTGATTAGACAAGATCAATATGTCCGGATAGCACAGGGTTGCGGGAATCAGCTTTCAGACTGCAGAATGCCCCAAAAATAGGCCCTCGTAGCTCAGGGGATAGAGCAACGGTTTCCTAAACCGTAGGTCGCAGGTTCGAATCCTGCCGAGGGTATTTCCTGCAAAAACGAAATGACCGCGATCCATCAGTTGGAAAAAATATGAAAAAAATCCTGGTCACCGGTGGCGCCGGTTTTATCGGAAGCTGCTTTGTACAAGGTTGGATAAGAAAACATAATATTCATCTGGTGAATTTTGATGCGCTCACCTATGCCGGTCATCAATCCTCAATCGGGTTAGCGGTTGAAAGCCCTCTTTATTCGTTTATTCAGGGAGACCTACGATCGTTTGCTGAGGTCGAACATGCAATCAACGAGCATCGCCCCTCGATGATTCTGCATTTAGCGGCGGAAACTCATGTGGACCGATCGATTGAAGATCCATTGCATTTCATAAATACGAATGTAGTAGGCACCTCGATTCTGCTTGAAGCAACGTTGCAGTATTGGCGATCTTTACCGGTTTCACAGCAGGAAAATTTTCGCTTTTTGCAGGTGTCGACTGACGAGGTCTATGGTCCACGTATCGAGAACAAAGCCGCATTTGAAGGGGATGCCTATGCTCCTTCATCACCCTATGCCGCCTCGAAGGCAAGCGCCGATCATATCGCACATTCTTACTATCGTACTTATGAATTACCGGTAATGATTGCACATCCAACGAATAACTATGGGCCCAGGCAATTTCCTGAAAAATTGATTCCTCACTTTATCTTTAAATCGCTGAAGGCAGAGGATCTCCCGATTTATGGTGATGGCAAACAGGAGCGAGATTGGCTGTATGTCGAAGATCACTGTAAAGCACTGGAAACGCTTTTATTTGAGGGCATTCCGGGGGAAAGTTACCACCTCGGCAGCGGAAAACTGAGAACAAATCTGGAAGTAGCTCAGCAGGTCTGTGGGCAAATAGACCGCCAACAACCAACAACCAATCACGATGTAAATGAAACCAAAGATCGACTCACCTTTGTTGAAGACCGACCCGGTCATGATAAACGCTATGCGCTGGACTGCAGTAAAATGCAACGACTATTTGGCTGGCAGGCAACAACCTCATTTGAAGACGGTATCGCCGCCACCGTAGAATGGTATTTGAATAATCCAAAGTGGCTTGAAACCGTATGCCATACATACGAGGGTCGGCGTATTGGCTTACGATAATTAGGTGACCGCAAGACCAATATTCCGCATCGCAGACTATGCATGACGTAACTCAAACAGTTCGAGGAATCCTCCTTGCCGGTGGCAAAGGATGCAGATTAGCACCCCTGACCAATTCCGTTAGTAAACAACTGTTACCCGTCTACGATAAACCGATGATTTACTATCCTCTGGTTGCATTCATGCAAGCAGATATTCGCGAGATTTTAATAATCTCTTCCACCGAACACCTGCCTGCCTATCAGCAATTGCTTGGCACAGGCCAGCAATGGGATCTCGACTTGCATTACTTGCCACAGCCAACTCCGGGCGGTCTTCCACAAGCATTCCAAATTGGTGCAGATTTTATCGGCAATGAGTCAGTCACGCTTCTACTGGGAGACAACATTTTTTTGGGGGAACTGTTTGCACAGCAACTTGCCCGATTCGCACAAGTTCCAAGTGGCGCAACACTCTTTGCCACGCGGCACCGACAGCCATGTGACTATGGTGTTGTGGAATTAAATTCGAGTGGGGAAATACTATCTCTGGAAGAAAAACCATTGGTGGCAAAATCAGAGTACGTAGTCACCGGTGCCTATTGCTTTGATCATCGGGTAACCGGGTATGCAAAAACCCTTCAACCCTCGAAGCGCGGAGAATTAGAAATGATTGATCTGCTCAAGTGTTATCATTCACAGAGTAACCTCCGGGTAGAGTTGTTAGATGAGGCCACAAGCTGGTTTGATGCTGGAACGCCTTCAATGTTGCTCGAAGCATCTATGGCAGTCGCTGAGGCGCAAGAACAGCAAGGGCCGATAGGCTGCCCCGAATATACGGCAAAGTTGAAAAGATGAATTTACTCGACTCGGTCTTTCAGCGGGTTGCGTGATATTCTCTCACCGTCCGAGGGGCATGTCGGTTGACAGTCTTCCGGTCGCTGGATGACAATGCTTCCACTTTCATAGCAACTCGGAGAATGAATCGATGCCGCTGCGACTTACCGCTCTGCTGATTTCGATTTTCGCAATCACTGGTTGCGGGGGGAGTCAATACGAAGAACGGTTCGAGGCGTCATTGACTAAACTTCGACATGAAATGCCGTTCCGCTCACTCTGGCCCGAACCGATCGGAATCCCGCTTTCCATCGACGGTGAAAACGTGTTGCTGCAGGTACGAATACCTCGGGTTTTTGACACCAACACTAAAGAAGCCTATGCACTGGACCAGGACACGCCCGATCCCCGCAATCTGAACACTTCGGTGAATGCGGATCGACTTTGGCCCGATTTCCTCCGATTCGGTACACACCTTCGGACCTATGAGGTCTCCCTCAATTTTAAAAATCGGAAGGGGGAAAACAAACGGTCTGCTATTCACTGTTATTTATCTGTCATGCCGAGAAGTGAAGAAGTCGACTCCCACGGTATTCTCAGTAAGCGGATTACCGAACAACTCCAAAAAGCATTTAATAAAAATACGGTACTCACTAAGGGTCAAACCCAAACTTATCCGAAATTAAAATCGGGAGTAGGCGAATGGATAGCTTTATCAGTTCCAATGCCCGACGGGAAAAAACGTGAGATTGAACGACTTCAAGCGATTGGTAACGTCCAACTTGCCTCCTATCTGCAACCAGAGAAATCGGAAACCCAGAACAAAACAATCCTAGCTGACTGTTTGGTCTATATCGTCAGAAGTGGAAAAGAAACCGTGATTTTATCCTGGTTACTTCCACTTGATTTAGCTGTGCAAAAAAATATCGCTGTGCCGGAAATCACCGTTCCCATCGATCAACTACCGGTCGCCCGAGCGATGGCGGGAACCGTACACGCCAAAATATTACCTGCAGCGGCCGGGAACTCCACAGATTAAAACTCGGCGCTGCCGGGAGTCCGTGGGAACGGAATGACATCGCGAATGTTAGCCATTCCTGTGGTGAACTGCACAATCCGCTCGAGTCCCAAGCCGAAGCCAGCGTGGGGCACTGTGCCAAATCGGCGCAAATCTAAGTACCACCAATAGGCTTCGGGATCCAAGTCTTGTTGCTCCATCCGCCGAGAAAGAACATCAAGTCGGTCCTCGCGTTGTGATCCGCCCACAATTTCGCCTACCTTTGGCACGAGTACATCCATGGCGGCCACCGTTTTTTCATCGTCGCTCAGACGCATATAAAACGGTTTGATCATGCTCGGATAATCGGTCACGATTACCGGTCGGCCAATCGCCTCCTCAGTCAGATAACGCTCGTGCTCCGACTGAAGATCTTGTCCCCACGCAGGTTCAAATTCGAATTTCGTATTTGCTCGCGACAACAACTCGATTGCTTCGGTATAGCTGATCCGCTCAAACTGGCTGCTGCCAATCTTTTCAAGCGTGGCAATCACCGTATCGTCAATCCGATCGTTGAAAAACTGCATATCCTCACTGCTTTCCTGCAGCACATCGTTAAAAATGCGTTTGATCAGGCCCTCGGCCAGATCCATATTCTGGGGAAGCTCGGCGAAAGCAACCTCCGGTTCCACCATCCAAAACTCGGCCAGGTGCCGCGAGGTGTTCGAGTTTTCTGCACGAAACGTGGGGCCAAATGTGTAAATTTTACCGAGGGCAGTCGCGTAAATTTCGCCCTCTAACTGTCCGCTCACAGTAAGATAGGCGGGGCGATCAAAAAAATCGAAGGCGTAGTCGACCGTGGTCTCTTTTTTTGCCAGCTGTTCCAAATCGAGCGTCGTAACGCGGAACATCTCCCCTGCCCCCTCACAATCGCTTGCGGTGATAATCGGTGTGTTGACGTAAAGAAAAGCCTGCTCCTGGAAATAATTGTGAATCGAACGGGAGATCGTGTTGCGTACCCGAGCCACGGCACCAAAGGTGTTGGTGCGTGGTCGCAAATGGGCCCACTCACGCAGTTTTTCAAACGAATGTCGCTTTTTCTGAAGCGGATACAGCTCAGGGTCTGCCCAGCCGTGGACCGTAACGCTCGTCGCGTGAAGCTCTGTCGCCTGCCCTCTGCCGCCAGAGGCCTTTACCTCTCCGCTCACCGAGACACTGCACCCGGCGGTAAGTTTTTTGATTTGGGTTTCATAATTCGTAAGATCGCCGTCACAGATGATCTGTATGTTGGCCATGCAGCTACCATCGTTCAGCTCCAAGAAGCTGAAACCGGCTTTGGGGTCTCGCCGGGTACGAACCCATCCCTGCAACAGCACTTGTCTGCCGATGGAGGATTCGTTGCGGGCTACTGCAACCGAAAGCGTATCCATACAACTATCTTCCTGATCCCTGATTCAAGCCGTTTTGCTGCGCGATTTCAGCATAAATCCGACAATGACTAGTACAAGGTAGATAACGCCGACAGCGATCACGAGCGGACCTGCAGTCGGATGACTTGCTTTATCCCAAATTGCTGTGCCGGCTGCGACAAGCGCACCGAATACGGAAATAATCATCAAAATGTTCCAGAGTAGCATCTTGCCACCCTGCGGCTTCTCTTCACCCAAAAGACTTTTGCTGTTCATCATCATCAAAAAGGTGAAATAAGCGATTGGTAAAAGCATCATGCCGAAACTTGAGGTCAAGATCGCCAACCACAGCTTGGCCGGTCCATCCCAGAGCAACGGCCAACTGGCACCAGCAAGTCCGGCAACCACACACCCGACCAGATGTGCCCTTCCACCCTGCTCTGCACCTACCAACTCAGAAAACGCATAACCGTTGATCAACATCAGAATCACAATGGTCGAAAAACCCATGGCGAGTATGCCGATCCCGAAGATTAAATTTGCGATTTTGGCACCCAAGAGCGGGGCGAGCGCTTGAGATAGTTCAAACGCATTACGCCGAACCAGCGATGCTGCCAAACGCTTCTCGCTCTCCGGGATCGTGGCAATCGCGCCAAGTTGTTCGTCGGCACCAAGCGCTGAAAATTGCTCGGCACCCCGTTCGTATTCCAACCGCTGAATCAAAACTTTACTCGCACCCGCGTAAAGCGGGCTTTGTTGCATTTCCACCGGGTCGGTACTCGTCAGCGCCGGATCCACTCTCGCATGAAAGGTCGCAGCAGAGGCAATCACCACACAACTCGTCACAAGAACATAAGGAATCGCCATTCCCGTGGCTAAATCGAATCGTGCCAGTCCGCGAAACGGTTTATTCCAGCCTCGATTAAGCATCGAATAAGGCAATAGAAACGTCATATTAATGCCGACCGCGGTGGCCGCGGCGCCAATCATCACAGCCCGTTGTTCTTTGACAAGCCGCTCTGTCCAAAATTGCTGCAAAGTTTCCGGGAGCCCTTCTAATAGTGCCGCAACTTGCCCGGTCGGTTGATTCCACTGACGTAAATCAGGAACAAACCCGGAAAAAATTTGACCCCAATCCAGACGACCATCCAGACTCAGATAAATCACGACACCAAAAAAACAAAGTACGATCATCCCGACCAGGGCCTTGAGCAACGTGTCGAAAATTTTTGCGGCGACTCCACGACGACCATTAAGCAAGACAATGACCAACGCCGCGACAAATAAGATTACCGATAGGCTCACTTTCGCACCGAGGGTATCTCCAAGTGCGGTGGGAAATAGATTCTTCTGAAGTGCTGCAAATGAAACACTGAACTGCGGCATGCACCAGATCATATTGGCCATGCAGGTGGCAATCAGCCAGCCCCAGCCCAAAACCGGATTGATATGTTTATTGATCGCACGAAAAGGCCGCTCGCCCGTCGAAAGCGTTACATAACTGATAGCCGAGAGCATGATCACGCCCATGACGATCGCTACCAATTGCAACCACAACAAGCTCGTACCACCCAGCACGCCAAGAAAAAGGGCACCCGCCAGCGATCCGCTTCCCAGGGTAATGGCGCTTTGCAACCAGCCCGGTCCGGATAACCGAACGAAGGTCTTAAAAATTGCCGCGCCGCCCTCCTGTTGCGCCTCAATCAGTGCTTGTCGATCGCGCTCAACACTTGTCTCCGCCTGACTCATCAATGCATTCCCTTCCTGTAATTTGTGCTACGCTTCATGCGCTGCCAAATAGCGTTCGGCATCCAGAGCCGCCATACAACCGGTCCCCGCCGAAGTGATCGCCTGACGATAATAATCGTCCGCCACATCACCAGCAGCAAACACCCCTTCAGCGCTGGTGAGTGTGCGGAACGGTTCTTTCCAGTGAATGTATCCCTTGTCATTCATCTCCAGTTTTCCATGCAGGAAGGCGGTATTGGGTGTATGACCGATCGCTACGAACATGCCGCCAACCTCGAGTTCTCGCTCCGAATCATCCACCGTGCTTTTCAGCTTGAGACCGGTTACCATTTCACCATCTCCCAGCACCTCCTCTACCACACTATTCCAAACGAGCTCAATCTTCGGATGCTCCAGTGCTCGCTGCTGCATGATCTTAGAGGCACGTAATGCATCCCTGCGATGAATCAAATAGATGGTGGCTGCATCTTTGAGATTGGCAAGGTATGTTGCTTCCTCCACCGCAGAGTCGCCACCCCCAATCACCGCCAGAGGCTTACTACGATAGATCGGTAACGCGCCGTCACACACTGCACACGCACTCACGCCTTTGTTTTTGTAAGCTTCCTCGGAATCGAGGCCTAAATAATTTGCTCTCGCGCCGGTAGCAACAATCACAGTCTCGCTTTCGACCGGCTCACCACTTGCGGGAATGACCCGCAACGGTTGACTGCTGAAGTCAACGTCCACAATATCGTCACTCACTACTCGAGTTTGAAAATTGAGCGCCTGCTGTTTCATGAGCTCCATGAGCTCCACACCCTGCACCGCATAGTGCGGCTTACCATCGCGCTCTTCACTAGGGACGGGGGGTAAATTCCATTGGCGGTCTTTATCGACCGAAGTTTCAATAAATTCTCGAACATTCCCAAACGGAAAACCCGGATAATTTTCCACTTCTGTTGTAAAGGCCAACTGACCGAGAGGAATCATTTCCGGTTTGACGGTACCCTCAAATAAAAGTGGGTTTAAATTCGCGCGCGCCGCATAGATGGCCGCCGACCAACCGGCCGGACCACTGCCAATAATTACAACTTTTTCAGACAAAATTGTCTCCTCTTCTCCGCACTCGGCGGATTGGATGTTTTTAAAATCCAGCCCAGGGCCAAGGATCCCGGGCTCATTATAAAGGCTCACTCTAAGGCGTCTACTGACTCGGAGGATGCTTTCAGCTTGTCCACGCGCATCGGGTGCGGTATCGTGTGAAGTCTCGTCAGGCAGACCGACGCGCAGGCGGATTTTACTATGAGTACCATTCTGATCGCGGGTGGCGCCTTTATCGCGTATCTCATCGCTTACCACACGTATGGGCGTTGGATCTCCCGTAAAATCTTTGGGCTTGATCCGCAGGCGAAAGTGCCAAGTCAGGAGTTGCGGGACGATGTCGATTTCGTTCCTACGCGGAAAGAAGTTATCTTTGGACATCATTTCACAAGCATTGCGGGGACTGGTCCCATCGTTGGACCGGCCATTGCTGTCTTCTGGGGTTGGCTCCCGGCTTTAGCGTGGGTTGTCCTGGGGGCAATCTTTATCGGCGCAGTGCATGATTTTGGCGCACTGGTAATCAGTTTGCGCAATCGGGGCCAAACAATCGGTGAAGTCGCGGGAAGAATTATCTCTCCCAGGGCAAAACTATTTTTTCTGACCGTACTGTTTCTGGCACTGTCGATCGTGCTCGCAATCTTCGGATTAGTAATTGCAGGAATCTTTAAAATGTTTCCTGAATCAGTCCTCTCCGTGTGGATTGAGGTTCCGCTCGCTGCATTGATCGGTTTTTATGTCTATCGTCGTGGGGGGCGATTGCTCGGTCCTTCGATCGGTGCGCTGATTTTAATGTATGTGGCAATCTACCTGGGGGCATATTTTTTTCCCATTCCGGTGACCGAAACATTTTGCACGCAACTTGCCAGCACATTACACATCAGTCCGCAATGGCTGAGCCCGACGATTTTTTGGACCATCATCCTTATGGTTTATTGTTTCATTGCATCCGTGATGCCGGTCTGGACGCTGCTCCAACCGCGTGACTATATCAACAGCCACCAGTTACTGGTCGCTTTAATCTTGCTGGTGGTGGGATTGGGGGTTGCCGGATTGAGCGGACAGGCGAATCTGTCAGAAACAACTCCTGCAATCACCTCATGGTCGGCATTGCGCACAACCGGGGCACCACCAATCTGGCCATTTTTGTTTATCACGATTGCTTGTGGTGCGGTGAGTGGTTTCCATTGCCTGGTTGCCAGTGGCACATCCAGTAAACAATTGGCGAATGAAGAAGACGCGCAATATGTCGGATATGGGGCAATGCTCGTGGAGGGCATGCTTGCTGTTCTGGTGATTCTTGCCTGCACAGCCGGTCTAGGCATCGGGAAGTATGAGCGGACCACTGCCCCTGGTGTTGCCGATTCCGGTCATACCTATCGGGCGGTCGTCGATACGAATGGAGAACTTCTCACGGGTCAGGCAGCATGGAAACATCATTACGACACAACTAAGAAATGGTCTGATTTCCGTTTGCCGCAAAAAGTAGGTGCCTTTGTCGAGGGGGGCGGAAACTTCCTTGCCACCTTGGGCATACCGCTGAAATTGGGAGTCGGGATCATGGCCGTGCTGGTTGCAAGTTTTGCTGCAACCACCCTCGATACGGCCACGCGACTACAGCGTTATGTCATCCAGGAGTTAGCCGAAACGGTGCAGCTACCCTGGTTGGGCGGAAAATACCTCGCCACGTTCATTGCGGTTTCAATTGGTTTGGGCATTGCGATGCTTCCGGGAGCCGGCGGCGTTTATGGAACCGGTGGAATGCTGCTCTGGCCCCTTTTTGGTGCCGTAAATCAACTGCTTGCCGGTCTCGCGTTTCTGGTTATCGTTTTTTATCTCCTTCGACGCGGCAAGCCGATTGCCTTCGCAGTGCCACCATTATTACTGATGATCATTTTGCCTACGTGGGCCATTTTGTGGCAGATGTTCAACGGTGCAAGCGGTTGGTTCTATCCGCTTTGGCAGATGGCCAGCGGCCAAACGACTTGGCAATGGGAACAGTCTCATCTGCTCTTCGGGTTCGGGTTGGGGATTCTCACCCTGCAGACATGGATGCTTGTGGAAGCTGCTTACCTCTGGCCCCGAGTTCGCGGCGTGCTTGAAAATGATTTACCACCGCTCAATACAAATGCAAAAGCAGAGCCGGGTCGAGGGTGTTGTTAGAAGTGCCGGTGAGCTTTCGGTGGTATTTATCGACCTGTCCGATCTTCAACCACGAATCTGTCCGCTGCCCTGCACGATGTACTTGTAACTGGTCAATTCTTTGAGACCACACGGCCCGCGGGCATGAAACTTATCGGTGCTGATACCAATCTCAGCGCCGAGTCCGAATTCACCGCCATCGTTAAAGCGGGTGCTGGCGTTAATCATGACCGCCGCGGTATCAACTTCAGTGGCAAATTGGTCTGCTGCACGCTCCGACTCGGTAACAATCGCATCGGTATGTTTGCTACCATATCTGTTGATGTGGGCCACAGCTTCTTCCAGTGTAGGAACAATCCGCACCGAGATTACTGGTCCTAGAAATTCTGCCTCGTAATCCGCATCGCTCGCGGCGGTAGCGGTCGGACAAAGGTTAAGCGTCTGGGCATCGCCGCGTATCTCCACTCCCTCGGCCCGAAGCTTTTCACAAACGCGTGGGACAAATTCGTTGGCTACATCTGCGTGAATGACCAGCGACTCGGCGGCATTGCAGACGCCCATCCGTTGACATTTGGAGTTCTGCACGATCGATTCGGCCATTTCCAAATCGGCATTCGCATCGACGTAAACGTGACAATTTCCACTGAAATGCTTGATGACTGGCATCTCTGCCTCGGCGGCAACGCGACGGATCAGACCCTCGCCACCACGCGGAATGGCCAAGTCGATCCACTCGGGAAGCGCTAAAAAATGGCCCACCGCCTCACGGTCTGCAACCGAAACCAACTGCACCGCATCAACGGGAACTCCTTTTTCTTCGGCCACAGCGCGGAGAATATCGACAATCGCTCGGCTCGAATGTGCGGCTTCTTTTCCACCGCGTAAAATGACCGCGTTTCCACTTTTCACGCACAATGCGGCTGCATCAGCCGTGACATTCGGACGGGATTCATAGACAAAAAAGACCACACCCAAAGGCACCCTAACCTTCTGGAGTTGTAGCCCGTTAGGACGAGCGGTCGTTTCCATCACCTCCCCGATCGGATCTGCAAATTCGGCAACTTGTTCCATGCCTTGAGCAATACCGTCAATTCTTTCACTCGTCAGACGGAGTCGGTCAGCCTGAGCATCCGAAAGTCCGAATCCGGGCGCTGCCTCTAAATCCAAGGCGTTGGCCGCCAACAGTTCACTCTCGTTTGCACGTAGGCGAGTCGCGGACTCGCGAAGCCATGAATTTTTTGTCTCGGCACAGACTTTTATCAGGCCTTCGGCGGCAAGCCGTGCGCGTCTTGCCGTGTCCAAGCAATATACCTGTAGGTCATTTTCCTGGGCGATTGTCATGTTGGATTACTCCATTTCTGGTGGTTCAGTGATTTTTCTCAAGTAATCGCTCAACCGCGCCTGCAAGTCGACCAGATTCTGCCAATGCCGTTGCTCCAAAAGCATCTGCTCACCCTCTTCATCGGCTGCTTTACCGGTGGTCAGCAGATCGCCGACGCGGAGGTGCAGATATTCAACCAACTCCGAGAGCTGTGCAGCCTGGCACGGGGAAAGAGACTCAGGTAACTCGGGTTGCTGAAGTGAATGCAGTGTGGCTTGGATATCTGGATCACTGTTCCAATGAATTTCAAAATCAAGCGGAGCAGCTTGGTCTTCCTTCGTCCCGCCATCCGCAAGCATCACATCGCTGTGATCATCACGCCCGCGAATCTCTGCCAACCGTTCGGCAATCTGATCTTCTGTGCCAAACAGCAACAGCGACCGACCGACGCTTACCAGGTCACCATATCGCAGAATGCGAAGACGGATCTCATCACCATTCACTTTGGTGCCATTGGTACTCTCTAGATCGGTGAGAATGAATTTGGAATTATCCTCTTGAATTTTGATGTGAAAACGACTGATTCGTTCATCATTCAGTTGAATCGTGTTTCCTTCCTCGCGGCCAATCGTCACCGGCAGGGTCAGATCGTCGAAAACTTTTCCCCGATCGGCACCGTCTAAAACTCGCAAAGTGATGGACACGTCAGACGGACTCCCTGGTGCTGCTCAATCAGGCCAATGCATTGTCGAAAGATTGCTTTATTAGAGGGATAGAAAACGGTCTCCGTCAAGCCGTTGCGGAAGGGCTGGGTAGACTCTATTCTTAGAGCAGTGCTGACCTAACTACAGGATCCCGCGAGAGCGGCTTGCTGCATGGTCGAGCGCCCGTGGCGCAACTGGATAGCGCATCGGTCTTCGGAACCGAGGGTTGTAGGTTCGAATCCTACCGGGCGTGCTTTGCTGGACATCAGCAAACCCCTACTGCTTTGGGGGTGCGTCGCGGGATGATTTGCCAAGCGGAATGTCAATTCCTAAGTATTTCAGGCATGCTAGAAATAAAAGCATGATCAGCCCCTCATCCACATTCCCGATAAAGGGAATTGAATCCGGGATAAATTCAAAAAATCCTGCCGTCGGATTCAACATATAAACGACGCAAAACAGAGCGACCACGACCGCCACAAGCGTGCCAAGGATCGTCCGTTTCGGTCGGTTCGATTCGGGAATCAGTTCTTTACTCATGGTTCCGTACCCTCGACCCTAGATATAGAAAAAGACATAGAAAGCTATTTTGCCGTCTCTGCCGGTCGCCATTGCATTTATTGAATCATGTCTGCTGCTCGGTGAACACCTTTCCTGCTCAGCTCCTGCTCAGGGCAGAACACCGGGCACAGCCAGATCAATCGCATACAGTCCTTGATGCGCGGTGATGTAGAGCGTCTTATGTTCCGGTCCGCCGAACGTACAATTGGCCGTCCCCTCTGGCACCGGAATCACCACGCGCCGCTCTCCATCGGGCGCAAAGACCACAACCTGCGGACCACCGGTACAGTAAAGATTACCAAGCATATCCATCGTCATTCCATCGACCGCCATATCGGCAATTTTTTTGATTCGTTCAAGCGAGCCATCCTCCTCGACCCGGTAGGCGATCACGGTTTTGGCCCCGTTGTCGGCCACATACAAAATCGATTTGTCCGGTGAGAACATCAGACCGTTCGGACGGACCATATTGTCGATCACCCGCTGCAGCTCTCCGCCACGCGGCAAATAATAAACGCCTTCGATCTGCATCTCCATATCGTCGCGATCACCGTACCGCGGATCGGTGAAGTAGATACCCCCTTTGCCGTCGAGGACCAGATCGTTCGGGCTGTTGAGTCGCTTACCTTGGAAGCGGTCGGCAAGGATATTTTTCTCTGTTCCCAGTTTGCGGGTCAGTTGGCGATTACCCCCTTCGCAAATCAGCAACGCACCACTTGGGGCAAACATCAGGCCATTGGCCCGTCCACTCGCTTCGATTGCTACACTCACCTGACCGGTTGCAGGATCAAAAATGTGAACTTTTTCATTAGGAATATCGCTGAAGAAAATACGACCATCCTGCGCTTCAGCCGGACCCTCAGTAAAACGAAAACCGTTAGCCACTTTCCGTACCACTGCGCCCTCGGGGACTACCCCATTGATGGGCTGCAGACGGATGTTCCGCCAGCGGACCTCCAGTGGCCGCCGCTCATCCCCGACCGAATGTACCTGTAGGCCGATAAAACCTTTGGGCGTTTTGGAATCAATCAGGTCGGCAGCCGGCACCCCGTTAAGGAACGTCTGGATCGAATCACCGATGGCAACTATTCGTAGTTTATTCCACTCGCCTTCACGAAAGGCATAGCGAGCCGCTGTGTTCTCTGCGAGTGGCGCAAGCCAGCCGCGACGACCTTCATCGTAGATACCTCCGGTCCATCCACGGTCAGATGGGTCGATCTCGACCTGATAACCGTGGACACGACCGTCATGATATTCGGGCAAACTATTACTGCGTATTTGCACACCGCTGTTGAGCAACGGATCGACTTTAAATTCGAGTTCCAATTCAAAATCGTCCCAAGCTTTTTCTGTGCAAAGAAACGAGTTCGGTGTGTTCGGAGCACTCGTGCCCACAATCTGGCCGTCCTCAACGCGGTAAGTCGCTTTTCCGCCCCGCTGCCGCCATCCATTGAGCGATTTTCCATCGAAGAGTTCCATCCATTCCGCATAAACCGCATTCGGTAAACAAGTCGTCGCACTGAGAGCGAGTAATAAAAGAAATATAGGATTTTGCATGATCGGCCGCCATTTCAAGAAGAATGTGTTGTCACATGATAATATTTCATCACAGAGATTATCCAACGAGGCTAGAAAAGGGGTACCACACGTCGGCGAGATTAACAACGGGCGCGGCGCTGCGTGAGATACTCCGTGAGCGCCTTGTCAAAGGCCATGCTTGTATCGAGCGGCACGTAATCGACTCCAGCTTGAGTCAACTGCTCGCGAAACTGTTCGCGAAAGGATTCGACTTCTGCCAGATAGTCCTGCCGAAAACCGGTGGCATTTACCTCCATCCGCTCGGCTGTCTCGGGCTCCTCGAACTCGATCATCCCGTCAAAGGGAAATGCGACCTCCGCCTCATCCATAACATGAAACAAAATCACATCGTGACCGCCATGCCGTAAGCGGTGCAGTGCTTTCATAATCCGCTCCGGTTCACCGAATAGATCGGTGAAAAGCATGACGAGACTCCGTTGTTTGAGCATCGCTGCAATCTGCTCCACACTTTGTGCAATATCCGTTCGACCCGTCGGTTTTAATCGGGCAAGCACAGAAAGAATATTGCCAAGTTGTGCTCGCTTGGAGCGGGGCGGAAGGCTATCGCGTATTTTTTCGTCAAACGTAATCAGCCCGACCGGATCCTGTTGATGGATCATAAGGTAGGCCATGGCCGCTGCGAGACAAATTGCATATTCAAATTTATTGAGTTCCTGCCGATAGGTATAAGCCATGGATCGACTCAAATCCATTACCAGATAGCCAAGAATATTGGTCTCGGCTTCAAATTTTTTCACGTAATATTTGTCGGTCTTGGCATAGAGCGACCAGTCGATATCGGCCGGATTATCACCCGCTGTATATTTCCGATGCTCGCTGAACTCAACCGAAAAACCCTGAAACGGACTGGCGTGCATACCTTGCAGAAAACCTTTGACAATGAACTGCGCACGCAGATCAAGACGGCTGATCTGTCGGATCACCTCCGGTTTCAGATATTGTTCGGCGTTGGACAATCTAGCCTCGCAATCTGGTCGAAACAGAGCAAAATGTGCCAGACGCTTCCCGATGCATTACTGAGGGCCGTTCGTTCCCTTGTCGAATTTTGGAATTTCCGGCGTCGCAACGTCGGCAAGCAAACGATTCAATAAATCTTCGGTCGACATTCCCTCTGCCTGCGCTTGAAAATTCGTACTCACGCGATGCCGCAACACAGGAATTGCAACTTTTTGAATGTCCTCCACGGCAACTGAAAACCGGCCATTCATTGCGGCAATTGCTTTGCCGCCCTGAATAAGAAACTGACCGGCACGCGGTCCAGCGCCCCAATCCACCAGGTCGCGGACATATTCCGGCGACGACGGGTCGTGGGGTCGTGTGGCACGGACCAAACGGGAAACGTATTGGATGATGTATTCGCTGACCGCAACCGAAAAGACTAACTTCTGCACGTTCAGGATTGCCTTTGCCGACAAAATCTTTCGCACATCCGGATTCTCATGCCGGGTAGTCTGAGCAAGAATTTTTTCTTCTTCCTCCGCAGTCGGGTAACCCACTTTGATATTGAACATGAAGCGATCAAGTTGCGCCTCGGGCAATGGATAGGTTCCCTCTTGTTCGATGGGGTTTTGTGTTGCGATTGTAAAAAAGGGTGCCGGTAGCTCATATGTTTGTTGACCCACCGTGACCTCACGCTCCTGCATCGCCTGTAAGAGCGCCGCCTGGGTCTTCGGAGGAGTACGGTTGATTTCGTCCGCCAGCAAGATATTGGTAAAAATGGGTCCTTCCACAAAGCGAAAGTTGCGACGTCCGGCTTCATCCTCTTCCAAGACGTTCGTGCCCGTAATATCGGAGGGCATCAAATCGGGAGTGAATTGGATTCGCTGAAACTGTATGTCCAGAATTCTCGCGAGCGTGCTGACCATCAGAGTTTTTGCAAGACCGGGAACACCCTCCAGAAGGCAGTGCCCTCGCGTAAAGATGGCGGCAAATATTTGCTCGATCACCTCATGCTGCCCCACAATCACCTTTTGGAGTTCGTCTTGCATCACCTTCCGATGGTGGCTGAACTCCTGCAGCACATCGCCGAGGCTCTTTTGTTTGCCGGTCGCTGTTTGCTGGTTCATCGGAACCCTCCCCCTTCTCTTCTATATCCCGCCCTTATTCTATCTGGGCTGCCTGTCAACAGCAACGCAAACCGGTTCAGATTGCCGCATTCGGTTGGTCCCTTTAAGATGGGAGAGTACGCTCGACCGTAACGGCTAATTTTATGATCCGATTAAATCGAATGCTGCTTAAATGCCTTCTCGTGCTGTTTGTCCTTTCGGCAACAGTCGTCCGCCCTGTGTGGGCCGAAATTCGCGCAGAACAAGTTCGCGATTCAATCGATCGGGGCATCCGTTTTCTCAAAGAACAGCAAAGCGCAAAGGGAACCTGGACCGCCCATCCGAATTTTTTGGGGGGAGTGACTGCACTTTGCACACTTGCACTTCTGGAAGCAGGTGTTTCTGCGGATGATCCCACCGTCGAGCAAGGATTGCGTGCTCTGCGGAGATTTCATAGTTCCGCACCGCGGCGAACCTACAGCGTGGCCCTGGCAACCATGGTATTTTGTCGCGCCGCGAATGCTGCTGATCGTCCACTCATTCGGAAAAACGTCGCTTGGCTAGAAAATCGGCAGATTGAAAAAGGACAGCGGAAAGGCAGTTGGGGGTATGACCAGGGTGGCGGAGATCCTTCGAACACCCAGTTTGCAATCCTTGCCCTCTATGAGGCGAGTTTGGCAGGCTTGCAGGTGAGGCAGACAACCTGGAAAGCAGCGCTTGAGTATTGGGAAAAACGACAATTGAAAGCTGGGGGTTGGAGTTACAGCGGAAATGTTGCTCGTGGAAGTATGACTTGTGCGGGAATCGCTTCGGTCGTCATCGCCGCACGACAAATCCGTGGGGGCGGGGCGAAATTCGTAAACGGCGAATGCGTGTGCGGGACTCCACCGAGTGATTCGGTGATCACTGCTGGGCTCAACTGGTTGGGGCGTAACTTTTCGGTCCGTTATAACCCGATCGCCGGTATGAATTTGATGAGTCGGCGCAGTGAAAAAAACTTCTATTATCTCTATGCGATGGAACGCGTGGGCCGCATCACCGGGCAACGTTTTTTTTACGGACCGCCCAACAAGGTTGATAATGACCGTCCGAAATATGACTGGTATCGCGAAGGCGCGGCATTTCTTACCTCAATCCAACAAAGGAACGGGAGTTGGAGTGGGGGTGGAATCGGAGAATCGAATCCGAGCGTTGCAACCAGTATGGTTTTACTGTTTTTAGCCAAAGGTCGGCGGCCCGTCTTGATTTCCAAGCTACAGCGTCCAGGCGGGGATTGGAACCAAGCCCCGGAGAATCTTACCAATCTCACACAGTATGTGGAGCGGAAGTGGAAAATGCCGCTCACTTGGCAAGTGATCAATTTAGAAAAAGCGACCGCAGAAGATTATGCGCAAACACCCGTGCTTTTCATTTCAGGCAGTGACGCCTTTACATTAACACCCCAGCAGCGCGAAGCAATGCGGCGTTATGTCGAGCGTGGCGGATTTATCTTTATCGACGGTTGTTGTGGTGACGATGGATTTGATACGTCTGTGCGTCGTGAACTTGCCGACATGTTTCCTGAATCAAACTATAATCTCGAGCGACTCACTGCGGAGCATCCGATCTGGTCAATCGATGAAAAGGTAGACCCAAAATATCTCGCTCAGGATGGAAGGTGGCTTTGGGGAATCAACTTTGCCTGCAAGACGAGTGTTGTCTATTGCCCAGGAAATCTATCCTGTTTCTGGGAACTTGGCGGATTGACCGGAACGGGAAAATCCGGATCAGAAAAAATAAACACCGTCATGCAGGGAGAGATTGATACGTGTCGTGCATTGGGTGTGAATGTGTTGGCATATGCTACTAATAAAAATCTTAAACCGAAGGATGCCATTCCGGTGGAAACGCCTGATCGCAACCGAGAAGATCCACAACAGCGGGGACACTTTGCGGTTGCCAAATTGCAGCACGCCGGCGGATGCGACGTTGCCCCACGGGCAATGACCAATCTGATGGAGGCAGTCAACTATTCGCTCGGAATGCAGACTTCCAACGAGAGTCCTTTGATTTCACTAAATGATCCTGGGTTGTTTGATTATCAATTTGTGACGATGCACGGTCGACACGATTTTCGCTTGAGTGCAAAAGAAAAACGGCAGCTTCGACTGTTTGTTCAGCGTGGTGGAACGATTCTCGCTGATGCCATTTGTGGTAGTCCGCGATTTACACAAGCGTTCCGACGAGAAATGCGAGCGACCTTCAATCAACCTTTGAAGAAAATTCCCCCTGACGATCCCCTCTTTTCAGTCGCTTATGGCGGTTCGGATCTTCAGCAAGTGTCTCGACGCGAAGCTTCCCCAAGTAATGGATCGACGAGTGAAAACTTGGGATGGGAAATTCGCACCAAAGTGGGTCCTCCGCAACTGGAGGCAATCCGCATGGATGACCGCTATGCAGTTGTGTTTTCACCACTCGATTTAAGTTGCGCGCTGGAAAATCATGCCTCACCCGACTGCAATGGCTACACGTCGGCAGATGCTGCGCGAATCGCAATTAATGTGATCCTCTACTCACTGCATGAGTAGAATCGTGTTTACTAGCGTTGCCGGCGCGGCAAGCAGCCAAAAGTGACATGCTGTAACATTATTACGAGTAACAGTTTGTGACGCCTTCGCGCGTTGTGAAAGTGCCTTGACCCGCTGTTGAGGAGGCTCCTATAATCCCGCCGCTCATCTGGAGCGCCATTCTACGTAAGCGGGTGTTTGTTTTACCTTTACGGTGGATCGCGGGTTCTGCCGTACCCTCTTGCAGGCAAGGATGCCGATCTGATTATTCGAAGCGAGACACGCAAGGAACCTCGATGGGTCCGTGCAGCGAGACCGCTGCGCGGCAGAGCGATCGGTCTGCGCTCCTCACGAGCGGATTCTAGTAGGGACCGCAGTATGTGGCTCTGCGGGCTCTTCTTTTTGATTGCAATGTTTTTGTTTCCCGCTCTGGCTATCTCTCAAGTACCGCTCCCAACGGTGCAGCCGGTGCAGCCGCTGCCCGAAATTGAGCCGCTGCCTGAAGCAATGGCAGCGATGAAACCCGCTATGCGAAAGGTTCGAGTCTGGCCGCGGGGAGAGCCGGGTGCCGTCAACGCGCAATGGTTCCCCTCAGCCGATGGGCGGGAATCGATCGCCGTCATCACCGGTGGCATCAACATTCTCATTGAAGGTGCGGACCCCACGATCGGGACCGTTGATATTTCCACCGATCGGGTGGTGGTGTGGGTCGGTGGAAACAAACCGCTCGACCTTTCGGGAATGAGCGCGATCGATGAAACGACCCCGCTCGAGTTATACATGGAGGGCAACATCGAATTTCGTCAACAAGAGCGGATCCTGCAGGCCTCCCGAATGTATTACAACGCAGGTGAAAACCGTGGTGAAATTCTCGATGCAGAGTTGCTATCTCCGGTGCCCGAATATGAAGGGAAAATCCGGATTCAAGCAGAACGGATGAGGCAGCTCTCCAAAAGTCGTTTCCAAGCAAACGGTGCCAAGTTTACCACCAGCCGCCTGGGTGAACCGGGATACTGGCTCCAGGCGGACGAGCTTACGCTGGAAGAGGTGCCCGCCACAGTCGTCGATCCTCTGACCGGGCAGCGGATGGCTGATACGACGCAGATAGTGCAAGGAACAGGAAACTCTGTCTATATCGAGGGGCTGCCCGTATTTTACTGGCCGAGTTGGAAAACCGACTTAGAGGATCCAACCTTTTACCTCAACAATATTCGGGTGAGCGATGACGACATTTTCGGATTCCAGGTTCAGACGAATTGGAATGCATACGAATTGCTCGGCATAGAGAATCAACCACTGGGCACCGAGTGGGATCTGAATGCCGATCTACTGACCTATCGTGGCATCGGCTACGGAACCGCCTTTGAGTACGACCGAGGTTTTTTGCCCTGGATGACCGATGACACGATGGGGGATTTCGAAGCCTGGTTTATCAAGGATCATGGTCTCGATAATTTGGGTCGTGATCGAAGATCGCTTACACCCGAAGCAACGTTTCGAGGAAGGATCCGATTGGATCATCAGCAACGATTCGGAGACGGTTATAAATTTGTCGGCCAAGGTGGGATAATCAGTGACAACAATTTCCTGCAGGAATATTTTCTTGAGGAGTGGAATACCTACCCAGACCAAGTAACCCGGTTGCGTTTATCCAAGCGAACTGAAAACCGCATGTGGGAAGTCCGCGGGAACTACCGTTTAAATAATTTCTTTACTCAGGTGGAATGGCTACCGCGGGGTGATCACTTCTGGTTGGGTGAATCCTTCCTCGGGGATCGATTCACATGGTATGAGCATTCCAATGTAGCGTATGGAAAATACCGCATCGCGGCGGCACCCACTGTTCAGCCTAATGCGAGTCAATGGCGTGTACTTCCGTGGCAGGTGACCAATTCCGGTGGCCGTTACGCCACGCGACAAGAAGTCGATCTGCCGGTGCCGGTCGGACCGGTCAAAATGGTGCCTTACGCGATGGGCGAGTTAGCATACTGGGATGCCGATCTTAACGGCAACCCGATCAGCCGCGCTTATGGGCAGGTCGGGCTACGGACCAGTCTCGCCATGTGGTCAATCAATCCGATGGTGCAAAGCGATCTGTTTAATTTGAATGGGCTTGCACACAAAGTCGTCTTCGATACCGAGTTCAGCTATACCGATTCCAGTCAAAATGTGACTGAATTTCCACTATACGATGCCATTAATGATGACGTCATGGAGAACTTCCTCAATCGGCTTCAGTCTCCGCCTTTGGGTGGACCCTATTTGACGAACAATTTCAATAACATCTCTCCCTTTGATCCCCGGTATTACTTGATCCGTAATGGAATCAGCGGTTGGGTATCCTCTCCTTCTACCGAAGTGGTCGACAGCCTCACTGCTGTTCGGTTTGAAGCTCGTCAGCGTTGGCAGACCAAACGCGGGATTCCAGGGAATCGGCGGATTATCGATTGGCTCTCTTTCGATACGGGACTGACTCTCTTTCCTCAGGACCAGCAGAACTTCGGACAGTATGTGGGTCTGATCAACTATGAAGCACGCTGGCATATCGGGGATCGGTTCACGTTACTTTCAGACGGTCTATTTGATACCTTTAGTGAGGGACAAAAACTAATCAATCTTGGCGGCTATCTGAATCGACCAGACGTCGGCAGCGCGTATCTAGGGGTTCGATCATTTGACGGTGGTCGCAACACAGCAACCCCCGATCTCGGCAGCCAGGTGGCTCTGACTAACATCAAATACCGAATGAGTCCCAAATACATTGCTGCATACGAAGCAAGCATCGATTTGGCGGGCACGGCAAATGTGGGTCAACGTCTTGCATTCACACGGATTGGCGAATCGTTCTTGGTCAGGGCGGGTCTGCGTTACGATCTAAGTAAAAACAACCTTGGTGTGGCCCTGACAGTGGAGCCCAGACTTTTTCGCAAGGCAGGACAAAACAAAATTGAGGGAATTGTTGTACCGCCGGCAGGGGCCTACGGCATCGAATAAAAACAAACCGCGCATCGGCACGCATTGCAAAGGAGCAAGTAAATTCAATGTTGGCAAAAGAGGTGAAAACGGGGAGTGTCGTTAACTATCAGGGATCCCCCGTGCTGATTCAAACTATCAATGTGCAGAGTCCGTCAGCCCGGGGCGCCTCGACGCTTTACAAATTTCGAGGGCGAAACCTTGTCACCAAACAAAAGCAAGATCTTACGCTCAAAGGCACTGAAACGATCGATGAAGCGGATTTTGAGCGCCGCGCAGTAACCTTGATGTACACCGATGCTACGGAGATGCATTTGCTTGACGGGGCCGATTACAATCAGTACGCGGTGCCGCTTGAGGACGTCGAATTAGAGCAGCCTTATATCACTGAAGGTTTGGAGGGCATGCTCGCGCTGGTCTATAATGGAGAATGTGTCGGCCTTCAGATACCGACCACGATTGAATTGGAAATCGCTGAAACCGACCCGGCTGTCAAAGGAGATTCGGCAACCAAACGCACCAAACCTGCAACGCTGCAAACGGGGCTTATTGTGCAGGTGCCTGAATATTTAAAAACGGGCGAGCGAATCAAAGTCGATTCCCGTACCGCCCAGTACATTTCGCGGGCCTGAGTTGGTACAAAAGAAGTAAAGATCAAATCAATCTTGGTGGAACATTTGATGATGAATCAAGAAGATCCTCTCAATCTGACGACACTCATAAAATTGACCGACAGCAATCTTGCGGAAATTCTCAAGTTGGCACTGGCTGATGAGGAAATTGAATGTGCGATTGAAGGTGAACATCAGGCCGGATTGACCGGGGTGTTCCAAATTCGCGTTCTCGTCCCCAAAAAAGATTTATCGCATGCCGAGCAAATTTTGCAGGAACATGTCGCTCGGATGGAAGGAGACGACAAGCAAGGAAGCAC
>JAYYJN010000104.1:0-3665 GCA_036146215.1 Planctomycetota bacterium | reverse complement strand
TTAAAACGCTCTCTCGCGCGGTTGCCGATGGAGATCGGATCCGAGCCGTCATCCGCGGACTCGGTATTTCGAGTGATGGTCGAGGACGCAGCCTTTGGGCCCCGCGAAGCGAGGGTCAAGTTCTTGCGGTCGAGCGAGCTTATCCGGATCTCAAGGAACTGGCTGCAGTCGATTACATTGAATCCCAAGCCACCAGCACACAGGTAGGTGACGCCACGGAACTGGGTGCACTGGCCTCCTTGGTGGGCCGACACATTCCAAGCGGTCATCAGATTCCGATCGGTAGCGTGAAAGCGAATATCGGTCACACGCTCGAGACTGCGGGGCTTGCGAGCCTGGTCAAGGTCGTATTGGCGATGGAGCACGGGCAGATTCCGCCCAGTTCCACCTGTAAAACACCGAATGAAGATTTTGATTGGCAGGACGGCCCCTTCAAACTACTCTCTTTCATGAGCCCATGGCAGCGTCCGACGGAGGGTGTGCGGACGGCGGCGGTCAATGCATTCGGGATTGGTGGATTGAACGTCCATGTAGCGCTGCGTGAGCATCAACCGACTGAGAAACGGCCGGTTGTGCAAGCCACCCGTCCAGATCCGGTGGCGATTGTCGGTGCTGGTTGTGTGATGCCCGATGCGCTCGACCGCGACGCCTTTTTCTCGCTGCTCGATAGCGGCCGCTCGGCCATCGGATCGGTGCCTCCCGAGCGTTGGGATGCGGAACGTGCCATGCATGTATCGGGCCCGAAAACGCATCACATCACATCTGCACAGGGTGGATTTGTGCAAGGATTCGAGTACGACTGGCGACGGCATAAAGTCCCGCCGAAGCAGATCGCAGCAGCAAACCCCTTGCAGTTCATGTTGCTCGAGGCGGCAGATGCCGCATTGGCAGATTCAAAATTGTTGGAGAAAGAATTTGATCGCAAACGGGCTGCTGTAATTGTGGGCACACTTTTTGGCGGAGAATTTGCCGATCAATTGCAGATGGGTCTCCGTTTGCCAGAGACAGGTCGCACACTTCGGAGGTTGCTTGCCGAGCGTGGCGTCGCTGCCGGAGATATCGATCAGATTATAAACGCCTACGAAGAGAAATTGCTGGAAAAGATGCCATCGCTGATCGACGAGACGGGCAGCTTCACCAGCAGCACGCTCGCGAGTCGACTGACCAAGACGTTCGACTTAATGGGTGGTGCGTTGGCTTTTGATGCCGGAAAGTGTTCTGGCGTGATGGCAGTCCAAGCGGCACTCGACATGCTCCGCAGCGGTGAAAATGATGTTGTGCTGTGTGCGGCGGGTGATCGCTATCTTGATCTTACCGCCTTTGAAGATTTGTCGCTTGTTTCGCAATTGGCCACCCGGCCACGTTCCCCACACGGGACCGCATCGGGGATTATTCCCGGTGAGGGCGCCGTTGTGCTTGTGCTCAAACGACTCTCTGATGCCGTCGCTGCCGGAGATCCGATCCGCGGGGTGATTCGCGGTGCGGCGATGGAATCGGCTCGAAGCCCGCATGAGGCAATGCGGAACGCATTGAACCAAGTTTCGGAGCAAGCGGGGGTCGATCCCGGATTTGTCGGGGCAGTTGAATTCGCCGGTAGTGGTGATCCGGCGCAGGAACAACAACTGCTGGAGGTCTTAGCGTCAACCTATTCCAGCAATCCGGGTGACGGTAAAACCGCACCCGCATGCGGATCACTCGATGGAGTCGTCGGTCATTGCGGGTCTGCGGCGGGCGCGGCTGGACTTCTTAAGATGACCCACGCGCTGAGTCGCGGCCAGATGCCGGTGAATGTCGGGAGCACGCCCGATTCGACCGGTGGTCATTTGCAGGTCTCGCCGCAACAGCCGTTGCCGATTCCGGCGGCCGATGCAAACGGTTACCGCGCGGCGACCGTCACGGTGGTCGACGGACAGCAGGTGGGGCCCCTCATTCTCGATAACGGGAAGCCTTTGCCGAAGGGATCACATACGAGTCCGGTGATCCGCAAGGCATCGACTGCAGAAGGTCGTACGTGCCGAGTCGCTGCTTTGTTTCCCGGTCAAGGGTCTCAGTACACCGACATGTTCCGCGAGTTAGTTGCCGTTGCTCCGGAGGCCAAGACGGCGATGGACCGGATGGATCAACTGTCGCGGCAATTGGGTTATGAAACACTCTCGGAGTTGGCCTGGCGTCGCGACAATGCGCTTGGTGTCGGTATTTGGGAAACGCAGTGGGCAATGTATCTGGGTGATTTGTTTGCCTGGGAAGTGCTCCGCGATATGGGGCTGCACGTCGATGTCATTGCCAGTCATAGTTTTGGCGAATTTCCTTCGTTGGCCGCCGCTGGTGCCTGGACGGCAGAGGTGGGCGCCCGGGCTGCCCGTTGTCGCGGCGATGCCGTCGAGCATGTCGGGCCCAAAGATGGGGCGTTGCTTTCGGTTCTGGCTCCCCGAGAAAAAATTGAGAAAATCTTACAATCAACTAGTAATCAAGTTTTTGTTTGTGCCGAGAACAGCGCCGATCAGGTGGTGGTCGGAGGACAGCGTGAAAACGTTGATGCCGTGGAATCCGTGTTGGAATCGCAGCGGATGCACTTCAAGCGTTTGGCGGTCCCCTGCCCTTATCACACGCCGCTGCTGACAGCCTCGTCGAGCGAGCTTTCCGCAGGCATCGGATACCTGCCGATCAATGCTCCAAAAATTTCGGTTTTCAGCAGCACGACGGCCGCACCGATGCTCGATTCGATCGGTATCCGTGAGTCGCTAACGCGACAGATGGTCGAAACAGTGCAGTGGGTCCGGGTGGTTGAGAGATTATATGCCGAGGGCGTGCGAACGTTTGTAGAGGTCGGCCCACTGGGCGTCCTGAGTGGTTTGGTTCGACGCATACTCAAGGGAAAAACAGACATTCACATCATTCAGTTCGATCAGAAATCAGAGTCGGCGCCGGAAGTGATGGCACGACTACGCGCGCAATTGGCTGAGGCCGGGGCGCTGCGAGTGAAAAAGGAATCGAGTAACCACGAGGAAATACTTGGGGACATTATGCATCACGAGGATAAGCAGCGAGAAAAACAAACGGTGGTTGCCTTTGATGCCACCGAAAAACGACGGGCGCGAAACCGAGCAGGTGGCAAGGGGAAAGAAAAAGTCACTCCGAAGACTACGGATCGGTCTGTCGCGGAACATGTGACACAAAAGGTTCAAGTTGAGCCGCAAATCGCATCAACGGTCGCTGCGCCGTCGAACGGCGCGGGCCGAAGATCCGCCAATGCGACGATCAATGGCGGCAATGGACATCTTCCGGCGGGTCCTTCCCCAACGAGCGCGGATACCGCAATGGGTGGCTCCACTGGTTCGCGTTTGCGACCGACCGGAGAAGGCGATTCGTTGGCCGATATACTTGCGGCGATGTATGCCGAACATGGCGTGGCTCCTCCCTTTGCCCAATCGCCGGCCGGAAGCGTTGAGCGATTCTGGCAGGCACTGGCAGAGATGTTTGACTTGGCGGCCGTCGACCGGCAGGCAGTGATTGAAGCAGTAGATAATGCTGCCTTGGAGGGATTGCTTACAGGTGCCGGCGGAAAGGCCGAATGGCTTGATGCCGAGCCAACTCATTCAACTCGCCAGGAGACGCCCTCGGTAGTCGCATCCAAACCCGTTTCACTGACGGCCGACCCCGGTCAG
>JAYYJN010000103.1:0-22034 GCA_036146215.1 Planctomycetota bacterium | reverse complement strand
ATCAGCGCCTTCCTGATACTACATAGTGTGCTTCTTCCAAAATCAGGTTCGTGAACGGGCGAATTAGGCTCTTCCCCTGCCACCACGTTGACGCTGTCTGGATCCCTATTTATCATAACTCTCTGCGAATTATTTTAATGTAAGGGATGCTATGAGCAATAGAAATCGAATTGATGTTGCCGATGTTGGCGAGGTATCGGTTGTGCAGTTCAAGGACCGAAAAATTCTAGACGAATCGAATATCCAAGAAATGGGCCGGGAACTTTTTGAATTGGTCGAGCAGAAACGAACGAAGATTCTGCTGAATTTTATGAATGTTGAATTCCTTTCGAGTGCTGCACTGGGAAAACTGATCACGCTTGACAAAAAATTGAAAGCCGCAAAAGGGCAATTAAAGCTCAGTAATATTCGACCAGAGATTTACGAAGTTTTTGCCATTACGCGACTTAATAAACTGTTTGATATTCATGACGATGAGGCAGATGCACTGGCAACGTTTTAGCCATTCATGTGATCTCTGTCGGATTTTTTTGATCCCCTGTAGCTCAGTTGGTAGAGCAGGCGGCTGTTAACCGCCTTGTCGTAGGTTCGAGTCCTACCGGGGGAGCTTGCCATCGCATGAATCGGCATGATTAGAAAGTACGGGTTCAGGCAATAATCTTGTTACGCTGTCGCTACCAACGGTCGCGGAGAAAGTCATCTCTTATGATTCCCTGTTAACCCTAGACAGAAATGATTTCTCTTCCGACACTAAGAAGAACTCATAAGCAAGAGATCTTATGAGGAAGTAGCAAACTCGTGGCCACAGGGGCAAATTTTCTTACGCACGTGAATCTCTGCGCGGCATTTTGGACAAGATTTTTTCCACGAGCGATCCGATGAAGTTTGCTTCTCTTGAGCTTCTTCTTCCTTTTTCCTTGCCGCAATAATCTCATCGCTGTGCGCGGTTTCTGCCCGCTCTTGCGCGCATTGTGGGTGCGTGCCAGATGAAGAGTAAGACCGATCACCACACACAGGGCAGACTCGTCCGCTCTGGGAGACTTCGGGTGGTGGCGGTTTTTTTACACTCATCTGGAACCGTCAACAGTCGGCGTGCATTTGTCACAAAAGAGGGCTCACGATGCAAATGATCGGAGCCCGTCAATGTGCTTTGTGGGTTTGCTGGCGAGAACAGCCAGATACTACATAGGTCGCACGTTCTCTGCTCGCGGTCCCTTGGGACCTTCACCCTCTTCGTACGATACTTCCTGTCCGACTTGAAGAGTTTCGATCGTCGCGCCTTCCACGGCACTGTGATGGAAGAATAGATCGCCCTTTTCTCCCTCAATGAATCCAAAACCTTTGTCCGCAATCAATTTTTTGATTGTTCCTTGTGCCATTTAAAAATTCCTCTCACAAAAAAATAAAGTCCCTTCCCTCGACGGGTAGAACGCGGTTGAAAGCCAAGAAGAGAAAACCAACCGCAACTTGAGAATAGTCTTTCGAAAAAGACCGTCAAGCAAATCGCTGAGGGATGAGAGCATCGATATGCGATACTCTTTCACTTACTTGAGGCGGCAATTTAACATAAAACAACGGCGATGTGTACGGGTGAGAGGCAAAAAACGCGACTTAATGCATAATTTTGTGGCCAATCGCCCTTTTTCACGCCGAATTAGCGCACCACTCGCCCGGTAATGTTACCCTCGGTCAATCCTTGAATTTCACCTAATTTCGAGTGATTGATGTCACCGGGTATCGAGTGTGCCAGGCACGAGGCGGCTACCGCAAAGTCGAGGGCCTCTGAGGCGGTCCGATTTTGATCGGAGGTTAGGGCGTGCAGCAAACCTGCGGCGAAAGCGTCCCCTGCTCCGACGCGATCTATAATCATATCGATATCGTAGGGCGCGTAGACGCCGTTATTTTCCGGAGCAAAATAAATTTGATCATTTGGTCGCTCCAGTAAAAGAGCTCCCCAGCGATTGTGGGATGCGGAGAGACTCTCGCGAAGGGTAATCGCCACATAAGAGAGGTTGGGATAGGCATCTGCTGCCTGTCTTGCAAGACGAGCAAAAACCTCAATGTCGATTGCGCCCTCCGCGGTTTCACCGCGTATGCCTAACACGTCCGCCAGGTCGGTTTCATTTGCAATCAATAAATCGATTTCCGGCAAAATCTCGCGCATGATCTTCTCTGCGAGAACTCGCCCTGATCGCTCTGTGCTCCATTGCCATAATTTGCTTCTGAAATTCAAGTCGCAAGAGATGTGTAGTCCCGACTGTTTTGCATATTTAGCAGCTTTGATTGTGGCATGGGCTGCATTTTCCGAAAGTGCAGGAGTAATGCCAGTGATATGTAGGTGCGTTGCGGACGAGAAAATTTTCTCCCACTCATATTCTGAGAATGAGGCGAGGCTCATGGAGGAGTGAGATCTGTCATAATGCACACGGCTGGGCCGCTGACTCGCTCCCGTTTCGACGAATACCAAGCCTACGCGTCCGCTCCGTCGTACAACATATTCTGTATCCACACCATAGCTTTTCACCTTGGAAAGCAACTGATCCGCAAGTGGATTGTCCGCAGGGAGAGCTGTTACATAACGTACTTTGTTGTTCCAGGTTGAAAGCGCACATGCCACATTGAGTTCGGCACCGGCTGGACCGAGTTCGAAGTGGCTACCCGGTTGCCCGAGGCGGTGATGGCCTGGCGGGCTAAGGCGAAGTAGTGCTTCGCCGAATGTCACGAACGTCCCCATAAATTATCCTTCCCGCCGAATCGTGTCAACAATTTTCCGAGCACGCTGAGCTCGTCGGGTAATCTCTTCCCAATTCTCGCTCTGGATCAGTGAACGCGGTGCAATCCAACTCCCGCCAACAGCCATGGTCGCCGGAAAGGCTAGATAATCCGCCATCGCTTCTTCAGAAATGCTTCCTGTCGGTAAAAATTTTAAATTAAGATGTTGATAAGGTGCAGCCACACTCTGCAGTAGTGGGAGTCCGCCTGCAGTTGCGGCCGGGAAATACTTGAGTGTTCTGCAGCCAAGTGTGATTGCCGTTTCGATTTCCGTCGGAGTCAGCACACCGGGGGCAAAGGGAAGCCCTTGCTGTTGGGCGTGCAGCACCGTTTCTTGCTGAAGACCGGGGGCAACGGCTAGCTCTGCTCCCGAATTGACCGCACAATCCACCTGAGCAGGGGATAACACGGTGCCAGCAACTGGGAGCATTTCTGGAAATTCTTTGCAAATCAAAGCCAACGACTTGGCGGCCGAGGGGGTTCGCATTGTGACTTCGGCAATTTCGACCCCGCCCTTCCAAAGTGCTTCCGCGACGCGTACCGCGTGATCGGCGTTATCGATCACCAACACGGCGATTGCTCCAGCATCGATTAACCGGTTGCACAAATCAGGGGGAAAAGCGTGCGCGTTTTCCATAAGGAATTTCTTCCCGAAATGAGAGTGTGGATCGGGGCCCAATCGCCGTAAAGCATAGATCTCGGTTGACTGCTTTCAGTATGCTCTGCAAAGGACATTCTTTTAAGGGGCCGCATTCATTGGCATTCGGCGGATGCCGCTTTCCGGCTTATAAGGGTTTGCGACCGGTTGCGACAAATGGAGGTTGATCAGCTACAATTCACAACCCAATACCACCTGCCCATACAGGGAGATTTTGTCATGTCGAACCTCACATTTTGGACGCGGCGGAATTTTTTAAGCAGTACAATTCTTGCCCCACTCGGTCCTCCCCTGTGCAACGCAGTGTTCGGCCGACAAGCAGCCTGTGCTGATGAGACCGTTAAAGATATATCACTCCGTGGAAGAATCTATAAATCGCTCAAACTGGGCATGGTCAAAGTCGACGGTACATTGGAGGATAAATTCCGTGTCGTTAAGCAGGCTGGTTTTGCCGGCATTGAGATGGGGACTCCGGGCATGGATGTCGAAGCGACACGCAAGGCGATTTCGGCAACCGGTTTGCTTGTCGACGGTACGGTAATCTCTACCCATTGGAGTATTCGACACAGCTCGAAAGATGCAGACAAAAGAAAAATAGCACTTGAGCATCTGCAGCGATCTATCCGTGAAACGCATGCAGTCGGTGGTCATACGACCTTGTTGGTGGTGGGTCACGGAAAAGATGGATCCGCAGAGGAAGTTTGGGATCGATCGCTGGAAAATATTGCTCAGGCCATACCCTTGGCGGCTGAACTCGGAGTGGTGATTGCCATTGAAAATGTGTGGAATCATTTCCTGTACGACCATCAAGGTTCTGCCAATCAGAGTGCCGAACCGTTTGTTCGTTATGTCGACCAGCTTGATTCACCTTGGGTCGGAATGCAATTCGATATCGGCAATCATTGGAAATATGGTAGTACTGGCGATTGGATCCGGCGTCTTGGACGCCGGATCGTTAAGCTGGATGCCAAAGGTTTTTCGCGTCAGCAAGATGCGTTTACCAACATTGGCAAAGGCGATGTCGATTGGTCAGATGTCCGCAAGGCGCTGAAAGAAATTAATTTTTACGGTTGGTGTGCAGCGGAAGTCGATGGAGGCGATGCAGGGCGACTTAACCAGATCTCGGAAAACTTGGATCGCGTTTTTCTTCTTGCATAGATATGGCTTTCAATTGGGGATACTCTTCGCCATGCAACGACAACGTAGCCTACTTGGTCCCACGCTTTTTTTAATCTATCTATGCCTTTATGGAGGATTTGTACTAATCAATACATTTCGGCCTGATTGGATGCAGATTCGACCTGTGGCAGGTGTTAACCTGGCCATTCTCTACGGATTCTGCCTCATTTTAGCCGCTTTTTTTCTCGCTTTGATTTACGGCATCTTTTCGCGAGATGAACAGCAGGGGAACACAGGTGACTGATCAAGCATCTCCGCTCGCGATCATACTTTTTTTCCTTTTCGTGGGAGTGACCCTGGGAATTAGTTTCTTTTTGGGTCGCCAGGCGAAGTCTTCGAAAGGCTATTTTGCCGCCCACGGGCAGATCCCCTGGTTCGTGAACGGTCTAGCTTTTGCCGGTGATTATCTTTCGGCCGCCTCATTTTTGGGTATCTGTGGAATGATTGCCTTCTACGGATACGATGGATTTCTTTATTCAATCGGATATCTCGCCGGTTGGATTGTGGCTCTGTTTGTCGTGGCCGAACCAATGAAGCGATTAGGTAAATTCACATTTGCCGATGCTCTCGATGCACGTTTCGGCTCCCGTGGAATTCGACTGGCTGCCGGCATCAGCACTCTCGCGGTCAGTATTTTTTATCTCATTCCGCAGATGGTGGGTGCGGGCGCATTGATCCGCCCGTTGTTGAATTTTCCGCACTATGTAGGAGTTTTACTGGTCGGTGTCACGGTGATTTTGATCGTGGTGACTGCCGGAATGGTTTCCACAACTTGGGTCCAATTTCTCAAGGGTTCCTTGTTGGTGATTTTCAGTGCGGTGCTCACCGTGTTGATTCTGCAGCGTGGATTTGAAACTGAACCGGGTAGCCAGCACACGTTTACGACATTGGGCCCGTTCTCTGAAAGTAGCTGGAAAAGGGAATTTGCATTGGATGAAGAGGCGCGGGGACAGACGATTATCCCGCCCCAAGGCATATGGAAAGATCAGCCTTTTGTACGCACTCGTCAGACGTCTAGTGGCCGGATTACTGTTTGGAGTCGTGAACCGGTGAGTGAAAAAGAGTTTGTGCTGCGTGAGGGGCAGATGATTACCACGCAAATTGATGGCAAGATTCTTGTTGCCGGCTTACCGAGAGGAACGGGTCCGGATGAGGCCACGCTCTACCCGGTGGGTCGCGTAAGTCGCTTACCGAATGACGTTCAAAAGACCGGACCGCTTGGTTTACTCTCGTTTTTCAGCACGCTTGAGAACAGTGAAGTCATCCTGTGGCGAAAAAAAAAGCTGGTCTCCGACGACCAAACGACAACCATTTATTTTCAAAAACCGACACCTGGGAGTCAGGTTCTGCGACCCGGCGAGCATCCGCGATTTAAAGGAATTCGGAGTGATGATCCGCTGGCAAAAATCGATTTTCTTTCCTTGATGCTTGCTCTTTTTTGCGGCACCGCATCACTGCCGCATATTCTGATTCGGTATTACACGGTGAAAGACGTGAGTGCGGCTCGCAAGAGTACTATCGTAGGGATCGCAAGTATTGGTTTTTTTTATATTCTTACGCTCTACCTTGGTCTGGGCGCGATGACTAGTGGGGCACTTGATGTAACAGACAGCAATATGGCTGCGCCACTGTTGGCCAAAAGCATTAGCCAATGGTTGTTTGCCGTTATTTCTGCGATCGCATTTACCACAGTGCTAGGCACAGTGAGTGGATTAATCCTCGCTTCTGCAGGCGCGGTGAGTCACGATTTGATTTCCTGCTTTCGATCGCAACCACTTGATGATGTCGCTCAAGTTCGTGTTGCCAAGATCGCGTCTTGCGGTGTGGGTGCTGTTGCAATCGTGTTGGGAATCGTATTTCAACAAATGAATGTCAGTTATCTGGTCGGATGGGCATTTAGTGTTGCCGCTTCGGCGAACCTCCCGGCACTGGTGATGCTTCTGTTTTGGAAAAGGGTTACGCAACAGGGCATCGTCGCAGGCATACTCGTTGGCATGATCAGCTCGCTTACCTGGATCCTCCTCAGCGGCGATACGTTTGAAAAGGTATATGGATTAGATGCATCTGGTGCGATCGTTCCTTTCAGTCAACCCGGTATCGTGACTATTCCCCTGGGATTTGTCGCACTCGTGGTTGTCTCGCTTTTCACTCAGCCTCGAACCAAGACAGCCTGAGGAAACCTGTCCCCGAATGCAGCCTACTGAGATCTTAAATCAGATTTTCTGTCACGAATCGTTTCGTGGTCAGCAAGAGAAAATAATTACCACGCTTTTGCAAGGTGATCATGCCTTGGTGATCATGCCGACCGGCGGAGGTAAATCGATTTGCTATCAGGTTCCGGCGCTCAGTCTAGCTTCTAAAGGCCAGGGTATGACCCTGGTGATTTCGCCGTTAATAGCACTGATGAAAGATCAGGTTGACTCGCTAAAGCAAAAAAGAGTACGTGCCGCCTTCATCAACTCTTCGCTTACACGTGAAAAGCGGGAGGCGAGTTATACAGCGCTGGAACAGGGGGGGTATGATTTGCTGTATGTCACGCCGGAACGATTTCGTAAACCGGAATTTCTCAACGCGATAGGCAAACAAAAGATTGCTCTGTTAGCTGTGGATGAAGCACACTGCATCAGTCAGTGGGGGCATGATTTTCGCCCTGATTATACGCGTTTGCAGGAAATCCGCGAAATTTTGGGCCACCCTGTGACCGTCGCTCTTACGGCGACTGCCACCCGTGAAGTGCAACAAGATATTGTAAATCAACTGGGTCTTACTTCAAAAGAAGTTGGACTCTTTCACGAGGGTATCGATCGGCCGAATCTCGATCTCCAGGTTGAGCAGGTATGGGGGGCGGAAGAAAAACTTGACCGAATCCTTCACACGCGGACTCAGTATCAGGGCCCTGGCATCATTTATTTTTCCTTGATCCGAAGTCTAGAGGCAATGAGTGAGATGCTTGATGCGCACCGCGTCGAACATCTGGTCTACCATGGAAAACTTAACCCCCGTGAGCGAAGAGCATTGCAGGAGGCTTTCATGCAAGGCGACGATCGCCTGGTCCTGGCAACCAACGCTTTCGGGATGGGAATTGATAAGCAAAATATCCGATTTGTGCTACATGCAGAAGTTCCCGGATCAATGGAGTCGTATTACCAAGAAATCGGACGCGCGGGTCGGGACCAACGGCATTCGTTGTGCCTCTTGCTTTATGATGAAAGTGATTTGGCAACGCAGATGGAATTTATTCAGTGGAGTAATCCAGACGCAGAGTTTTGCCATCGTGTTTACGAGTATCTTCAAAGAGATGCAGAAAAAATTCATGCATTTGGACAAGAATGGTTGCGTGACCAATTGCATTTTAAAAACCGGCATGACTTTCGGATGGAAACAGTTTTACAGCTTTTCGACCGGTATGGGGTAATCGAAGGGAGTATGCATCCTCTCCATATAGAACATCTCCAACCGATGCCACCCGCACTTACCAATCCGCAAGAGCGACAAGATAAATTACTTCGAGATCAGAAAAAGTTGCATGCCCTATTGGAATATGTAAAGTATGATGGCGATCGCAAGGCATTTATTCACGAATATTTCGGCCTACCCTACGGGAGGCCGACGATAGAAAATTAGCTGAATTTATATCGGTCGAATGGAACCGCATGATCTTGGGTAAGAAGCGTAAATGTGCACGTGCAAGGCATGGGCAGCAGGATACGGATGCAAATGCAAATCGCATTTGCTTCGCCATTATCTTTTCCTCGTTATTGCTGATCTTATTGTCTCATGGAGAAGCGATCGAAAGGCAAGCGGTGACCAAATCAACACCTGTTGACCGGATAGGTGAAATTAAATCTCATGAGATTCATTTACCCCCGAATTTTTTCGCTGAAAAAATTTATAGCGTGCCGCGTGAAACGCAAGGGTCGTGGGTTGCGCTTGCAATTGATCCACAGGGAAGATTAATTGCATCCGCGCAGTCGAAGGGTTTGTTTCGCATTACACCGCCACCGGTCGGAAGCGGACAATCGGCTGGGGTAGAAAAAATTGATCTACCCATTGGCTGGGCACAGGGGCTGCTGCATGCGTTCGGTGGGCTATACGTTGTAGTCAACGGACAGGCAGCGGAGGGATCCGGTTTGTATAAGGTTTCCGATACCGATGGAGATGATCGGTATGACCAAGTGCGGTTGCTCCGCAAATTTAACGGCGCGGGTGAGCATGGCCCTCATAGCGTGGTCCAAACATCAGATGGAAAAAATCTTTTGGTTATTGGAGGGAATGCAACAGATGTGCCGCAGTGTAATCTCCAGCGACCACCTCAGAACTGGGGTACCGATTCGATTCTTTCAACACAAAATGATTCACGCGGATTCGGCAAGCACTTGAAACCACCGGGCGGTTGGGTTTGTCGAACCGATCCGGAAGGACAAGATTGGGAGTTGGTGGCAATCGGTTTTCGCAATGCGTATGATCTTGCCCTGAACTCAGCGGGAGAGATCTTCACATTTGATTCGGACAATGAGTGGGATATGGGAATGCCCTGGTATCGTCCCACAAGGGTCTGCCATGTTTGCTCGGGCGGTGAATTCGGTTGGCGCACGGGGACCGGAAAGTGGCCTGCATATCGGCCTGATGGCCTGCCGGCGGTGGTCGATGTGGGTGCAGGTTCCCCTACGGGAATGGCTTTTGGCTATGGGACTCATTTTCCCGAACGCTACCAGAATGCACTCTTTTTGGGTGACTGGAGTTTTGGCAACATCTATGCGGTTCATTTAACGCCCAGTGGGGCTTCTTATGAAGGATTTGTTGAATCGTTTGCTTCAGCCGTCCCGCTGCCGGTGACCGACCTGGTGGTCCGCACTCAGGACGGAATGCTTTATTTTACGACAGGCGGACGCGGGATTGAATCCGCTCTGTATCGCATCGGTTATCGTGATCCGGAACACCCGAAAATAAATAGACCGATTCCTGAACTGAATGTAGCTTTTGCACAGCGGCACGCACTTGAAGCATTGCACCGACCGGCAGATGCTGAAAATGTGCAAAGTGTGATTGATGCGGCTTGGCCCTTTCTTTCGAATTCCGATCGTCATCTTCGTTATGCGGCACGATTGGTTCTCGAGCATCAGCCCTGCCGATGGTGGCAAACTCGTGCCTTGCAGGAAAGCAATCCACAAGCTTTGATTCAGGCATCCATTGCGCTTTGCCGTGCAAAAACAAAAAAAAACCACCAATTACAGCAACACATTTGTGCCGCACTCGATGGAATTGAATGGTCGGCACTTCGCGAAAGCGAAAAGATTGATCTTTTGCGCGCCTACCAGTTGGCAATCATTCGCTTCGGAAATCCGAATGAGGAACTTCGAAATCGCTTGTTAGGCAGATTAAATCCACTTTACCCGGCAGATGCGGACGCACTCAACAGCGAACTGTGCCAGTTGCTAGTTGCATTGAAATCACCTGTGGTTGTGCCGCGGACCCTAAAATTGATTGCTACTGCAAAAACGCAGGAAGCAAAAATCGACTACATGCTTTCCCTGCGTTTGCCCGGACTCATGTGGACCGAACGGCAGCGACAGATTTATTTTCAATGGTTCAAGAAATTGCAGGCATACCAGGGTGGTGAGTCGTACGACAGTGTTCTCAAACAGATTCGCAAAGAAGCTAGCGAACATCTTACAAAAGATGAATATCAATCCCTGGGTGATTTAACGCAGTTTAATTCCAAAGGTAGTTCACTTGCGGAATCCTCGGCAAAACCAACAGCACGGCTATTTGTAAAAAATTGGAGTGTTAAAGATTTTGAGGATGATGTGGTCGAACCATCGTCAACTCAAAATTTAGCGAGAGGGGAAATATTGTTTTCGGAGGTCGGTTGCATACGTTGTCATCGAATTGCCGGACGTGGGGGTATTCTCGGCCCTGATTTGACGACCATTGGTCATCGATTCACCACGAGAGATTTACTCGAGGCCATCCTTGAACCGGATCGAGTTATTTCCGATCAGTATCGTGCGACAACGTTTACACTTCACGATGGCAAACAAGTCACAGGACAGATTGCAGACATCCACAAAGGGAAATGGAGTGTGATTACCAATATGTTGCAGCCTCGTAATTACACGCCGGTTGACCCCCAGGCGATCGAAGAGGCCCAACCGTCTCCTGTATCGATGATGCCCTCCGGTTTACTCGATACGCTGACGAGAGAGGAAATTTTGGATTTACTCAGCTTTTTAAAGGCCAAACACGAGCGATCCTAGAGGTTCGCATAACTGCTGTGTCTGAAGATCGTTTGACCGATCATTTTTGGATCTGGAAAAGATTAAATCGAAGCCGCCAAAACTCTATCGACTTAATCTTTCAACTTGAAGAGTCGTTTGAACGCAACGAGCAACGTATGGGGTGTTCCTTGATGCGCCTCTTTTCTTAGGGAGTCTAGGGGAGGATGCAATAGTTTATTGATAAACCGATCGAAAGCGCGAGAAATTTCATCGCGTGCATTGGGGTCACTTTGAGGTATTTTGTTAAAAAGTCGCTCAAGCTCCTCGGCTTTCAGTCGCTGGCAACTTTCTGTCAATTGCCGAATCGTTGGCGCGGTTGCCCGATGATGCAAGTCGATCATGAACTGTTGCGTTTCTTCTTCAAGAATTTTCTCTGCAGCAGGCCACTCATCTTGTCGTGCCTGTCGATTACGGTGACAGACAATTTGCAGGTCATCAATATTATATAAATAGACACCAAGGCATTTTCCGATTGCCGGATCAAAGTCACAGGGAACGGCAAGATCCAAAATAGCTAACGGTCGCTGGTGACGTTGAGACGCGATTTTTTTGAACTCTTCCAGTGTAACGACTGGTTCTCCGGATGCCGTTGTGCTGACAATCAGATCAGCCGCCACAATCAACGCTTCGAGTCGCTCCCAACGATCTGGTCGACATTGCCATTTTTCGGCCAACGAATTGCTCCGTTGCAGACTGCGGTTGACGATCGTCACTTCATTTGCGCCCTCGGATCGTAAATATTGCAGTGTCTCCTCGGCCATTTCCCCAGCCCCAATCAATAAAATGTTTTTATCATCGAAACGTTGGAAAATCTGGGTCGCAAAGTCGCTGACAGCCACCGCGGGGATGCTGGTACGTTTTTGATGGATTGCGGTATCGTTCGCTACGCGACGCGCTGCCTTTAAGGCAGCCTGAAAAACTCCATGGGTAAGTGGTCCCGTGCTACCTAGACGTGTCGCCTCTTCGTAGGCCTGCTTGACTTGGCCTAAAATTTGCGATTCACCAACCACCATACTATCAAGGCTAGAGGCAACATAAAACAAATGTCTTACTGCGTCTTCGCCAGACTGTTGAAAAAGTTCGCCAAAGATTTTCTCTGGACTCAGGTGATGAAAGTCTGCCAAAAATTGAACCACATCCTCGTGTGATGGCGATTCATCCTGATCTTCTGATGCGGTATAGACTTCGACGCGGTTGCAGGTGGAAAGGACTACGGCTTCTGTTTTCGGAAACCGAATCTGCAGGCCCTCGATAGCCTCCGGCAGGTCCTCTGCCGCAAAGGCCAACTGCTGTCTCAATTCGACAGGTGCCGTCTGGTGACTACATCCAACCAATTGGAGTTTCATGAATATGCTCTCGTTGATTTAGATATGTCGGTTGATTGAGTGTGAGATAGATTGGCACTTGGCAACTGGCGGGTCGGATGGGCGGATGGAACAAGCCGAGTAACTGCTAGTACGAGCAATAAAAATACGGCACTCACAAGGGTGAGGTACGCCACCTTGCGACCCTGTCGCGAGGGGCGATAAACGACATTGAACAGCATGGCTGCCGTGAGCCACAACAATAAAAGCCCACTGCTCCATACCACCGGATCACTCCAAGGAACATCGCCCTCCTGCGCGTTGAGGGCAATTCCTGAAAGTACGCCCGTCGCTAACAAAATTGCAGCCAGCACAATGCAACGCGATGTGATTTTTTCCGTCCACTCCAGGCTGGGCAATCTAAATCGAACAGGAACCCGTTTTCTTTGCAAGCGATTTGACTGTATCAAGTAAATCAATCCGCCGATGAATCCGAAAAAAATAATTACGGTTCCAAGCAACAGTGAGAATCCATGGACCATACCCCAAGCCGACTTTCCCATTGGATAACCACTTTCCTGAGGTAGATATTCAGCAAACGCGATAAGAGCAAGAATCAAGGGTAGCAAAAAGATTCCGAGCGGTATTTTTGGGTGATAAAACAGCAGGTAGAGATAAATTGCCGCAAGAATCCAAGCGACGAGTAGATACCAATCCAAAGAATCTTGCGCCGACTCTTGAGCGAGTCTCGCAACCACAAAAAGCGTTTGGGCCAAAAATCCGGCACATGCAAACCCGATTAAAAGAACACCACGGATTCCGCTGCGAAAAAATAAACGAGATAATTCGAGTAGCAACGCAACGGTGTAGCTAGCCGCAAAGCAAAAAACACTGATCTTATCCATGGAATTTTCATCGAACGGGGTTTAGATTCCGCGACCAAGTCAGTCAGCAGATCGCCCATCATCTCTCTAAATTATATTCTTTTAACTTTTTATGCAGCGTGTTGCGATTTATGCCGAGTCGTCCCGCCGCTTTGATTTGAATGTGGTCACAATCGGCCATAACTTGTGCAATGAGTTCACGTTCTACGCGACTTACGATTTTCATATATAAGTTATCTTCATTTTTGTCGGAGCTTGCCAGTCCTTCCTGGACAACGTCGTAGGAGAGCGACTCCAAGTCTCCGCCTCGACCTTTCCGTCGTCGCATTTTTCCGCGAAGTGTGATGTTGTCCGGAAGAAGATCCATCGAGAGTTCGTCTTTTTCAGCAAGCACAACCGCTCGTTCAATATAGTTTTGGAGTTCCCGTACATTACCTGGCCAGTGATAGTCCTGCATTGCACGCATTGCATCACTCGCGATGTGGGTAACGTACCTATCATTTACTTCATTATAGTTCTCTAAGAAGTAGCTGACCAATTCGGCAATATCCTCGCGTCTCTCCCGCAGTGGTGGTAACTCGATTGAAACAACATTCAGGCGATAATAGAGGTCTTCACGAAAATTCCCCATTTCAATTTCATCGACGAGATCGCGATTGGATGCGGCGATGACTCGCGTATTTACCTGGATTGTCTGTGTATCTCCAACGCGTTCAAACTCTTGTTCCTGTAGCACACGGAGAAGCTTGACTTGAAGCTGTGGGGTAGTCGAATTAATTTCATCCAAGAAAATTGTACCGGTGTGCGCTGCTTCAAATCGTCCCGTGCGATTATTGACTGCGCCTGTAAACGAGCCTTGTACATGACCAAAGAGTTCGCTTTCCAGAAGACTCTCAGTTAAGGCACCGCAATTGACTCGCACGAACGGGCCATTTTTTCTATCGCTCAGCTGATGAATAGCCCGAGCGATTAATTCTTTTCCTGTACCGGTTTCCCCCAACAATAATACGGAAGCATCGCTTTTTGCGACTTTGCGTGTGAGTTGATAGACCTGTTGCATCGCCCTGCAGCTGCCAATTAACTGCGGGATGGGAGGTCTCGTCTCGCCCTGTGTTTGTGCGGGATAATCTGAGCTCATCTTAGACAGCTTGACTCATTTGATCGAATTCTGTGCCGGTTCAAGCCGGCCTTTCTCTGTTGCTTGGTTAAGCGATTCCAGAATGCTCCAATGCAATTCTTCCTCCTCTGGGCCTTTTCCTTTGGTGGAATCGTAGCGGTCTTTTTGTTGCTGGATTTCCAATTTAGAGAGTCCGATGCCGTAAGACATGACATGTTGTTTAAACGCTTTTGCTGCTCGCCGCCGTGTCGGCAGAGGTAGATATGAATTACTTACTGCATCTGCCAGTACGACTTGTGCGGTGGGTGCTTCCATATACGCGAGGATATCGATTGCCAGCCCCGCATGCTCTGCTTGTTGTAAACTTTGTTTCAGAATGGGTACCCAGCGATTTGGTTCATATCCATCTGACGACTGTTGCGAAATCTTTTTAAAGAGCACAAGTGCGGTGGCGGCTTGTGCAAGCCGCTCCTTCTCAGGCACAAAAGCGCCGCCCGCCAAAAGAATTAATTTTTTTATATCCGTTGCTGCTAACTCTGCAGTGTGGGGCATGAAGAAGAGAGTCGACAAAGGGTCATCGGCGATCAGATTTTCAGCCCGATGTTCATTATTCGAATCGACAAGGACACCAATGGGCAGCCCAGCCGTTTGAGCATCTGAGCGGAACTCGTGTAGGATATCTCCGATAGGACGAGGCCCGATCGTAAAAGAAATAAATATGGCAACATAGTCGGGATGTTGTTGGGCGGCTTTGATAGCCGCACGTCCCGACGAATAGATATCCGGCTCATATCCCGCCGATTTGATCATGGATGCCAGGGATTGCCTTCGGCTAAGACGTCGATCCGCAATCAACACGCGCGGCTTTCCTTGGGACGCGGCCAAATAACGGAGCGCATCAACCGCGACACTTGCTCCGGCATATGGAACAGTTTCGGATTTTTGGTCCGATTGGTCTGAATCCCCTGTAAATGGAACAGTTTCAGCGAAAGCAATAATAGCTTTGCACGCCGCGAGTCGTACCCGACGATCTTGATGTTGCATTGCCTCAACAAGGGGGTGTGGGTCAGCACCCCTTCGGGTAATCAAGATGATCCCTTCTCCGGCGGACACGCCATGCTGATGAAGCAATTCTGCGGCACCAATCGTTGCAGGAACAGAACCCTGGTAAAGCGCCGTTTCAAAGACCGATTCTAAAAAATCTAGGGTTTTTAAATTTTGTTTTTGTTCATCATTCAGAGATTGCCGTTTCACCAGCATTGAATAATCCAACGGCAAACTGATTCCATTATTTAATTTTTCGTATTGTAACATTGCCACCGCTTGCAGAATCGCATTGGTCTCCGTTGGATCTGCTAGGTATAAGGCATGTGCAAGCCGACAGGCCGCCTTTGCGGCCTGCAGCGTGTGAGATCCTGATCGCGTCGTGAGCACTGCTTTTTGATCATCCCATTCCCAAATAATCTGTGGGATTGCAGCAGGCTCAACAATACTTTTCTTTGCTTGGAGGTAATGTCGGATAGATCGACGTGTTTTTCGTGCAATATCTTGCCGCTTATTCTCGTCTGAAGAGGCAAGTGTTGCGATGCGGATATCGTCCAAGGCCAAAGGATCCGCAAGCTGGGTCAAAATCGCAAGCACACGCAAACGCAAATCTTGATTGCTGGTCTCTAGTACGGCAAGCAGCGGAGACACTGCTGACGTTCCCAAAAAGAGAAGTCCTTTCTGGGCCGCTTCCTGCTCAGTTGGACTGCCTGTCAATAAAATACTCACCAGAGCATTAACTGCGGGCGAACCTGCGACCCGTAATTTCAACAGAGCATCTCGACGTATCTGCAAATCATTATCAACAGCTAGTTTTGCGAGGTGTTGCAATCGCTGTGGATCAAGATCTCGTTCTTGCATTGCCGCTAAAATCTCTTGACAAAAACTTCGCCCCGATTCATCCAAGTTGCGATTATTGGCAATGCGAAAAACCGGTTGGGTTCCCACTGAATCACCTAGCGCGACTAAATCCGCCTTATTTTCGAGTCCACCTTTTTCACCTAGTTGCCGCGCGTAAATGTTTGCCAAATCAGTGTCACCAAACGTCGTCAGTTGATCGATCGCCCGAATTAATTCTGACGGTGTCGTAGGACTTGAATCACGGATAATTCGACCCGCTGCTGAAAGGGGGGCATCATTATCAACATCAACTGCCGCTTCCTCTTGTCCGTATGCAGGTTGCAGATTTCCGATGGAAAAGAGCAAGAGACAAATAGTAATTTCAGAGCAAAATGTTCGACTAAAAAGGTTCATTTTTCCGATTCTATCCGGGGTCTATCCAAACCGGGGTTACACGACACCCAATCGCTTTTTCCATAAAGCAATTTGATCTGTTACTTGCGTGATTCCAGTGGAGCCGGCGCTTTGAAATGCGGCTATCGAATTCTTGGTGCCGAGTATCTCATAAACGCCCTCATCGACTTGCTTGCAAATATCCTGCATTTCTTTTAGGGGTAGATCACGAAGCGATACACCATGGTCCATTGCTGCTCGCACTATTGTTCCCACAGCGTGGTGCGCACTTCTTTGGGGCACACCTTTGAGGATCAGATATTCCATCAATGTGGTGGCATCAAGATAACCCTGTTCAATGTTTTGCTGAATCGCTTCCCGGTTCCAATGACTTTGTTCGATCAAAGGCACCGCTATCTCTAAGCAAGAAAAAATAGTATCAAATGCGTCGAAGGTCGGAACCTTATCTTCTTGGAGATCTCGGTTGTATGCCAGCGGTAAACCTTTTATGAGCGTAAGTAAACTATTGAGATAACCGGTTAATCGTGCTGACTTACCCCGAATCAATTCCAAAGCATCGGGATTCATTTTTTGAGGCATCATCGTGGAACATGTGCAAAATGACTCTGGCAATTGCATGAAATTGAATTCGACGGTCGACCACAAAATCCACTCTTCTGCCCATCCGCTCAGGTGGACGCCAATCATGGAGAGTGCGTAGCTGAAATCAAGCACAAAATCCCGATCACTTGAAGCATCGAGACTATTTGCTGCAACTGAATCAAAACCCAGTTGTTGCCGAACCATTTCTCGATCAATAGGCAGGCTTGTTCCTGCCACAGCACCCGTACCCAGCGGCAAGACATTATTTCGCTGATTTACATTTTCTAAACGCTCACGATCGCGATTAAATTTTTCGCAGTAAGCAAGCATATAGTGGGCACCGAGCACCGGTTGTGCCCGTTGAAGATGGGTGTACGCCGGAAGAATTAGATCTGCGCCCTGCTCGGCCTGTTTGAGAAATGCGATCTGGAGGCACGCCAACTGAGAATCAATCGTTTGAATTGCATCGCGGATCCACAGCCTCATATCTGTGGAGACTTGGTCGTTCCGACTACGAGCCGTATGCAGTTTACGACCCACATCTCCCAATAATTCGACCAGGCGGGACTCGATGGCCATGTGGATGTCTTCGTGTGCTGCAAGGAAAACAAATTCACCCTGCTCAATTTCTTGGCGAATCGCCTGCAAAGCCTGCTCAATCTGTTGGCAATCCTCGGTGGATATGAGGTCACTTTTGGCCAACATTTGGGCATGGGCAATAGAACCATTAATATCGTGCTGATAGAGACGATGATCGTGACTAATGCTTTCGGAGAATTCGAGCATTTTGGGATCAGTTGCACTGCCAAAAACGCCACTTCGAGACGGAGTAGACACAACGATTCCCCGTAAGCAGGACCGTGAGGTCGATGAAATGAAACACAAGGCTTTTATGGTAAAAGGGTTACGGCGAGGTGTCAACGAATGGCAGGCAGGCATGGCAACCTTTGTTCTATCTTTATCCCACCGTTAAACGGGGTTTAAGCACGGAAAAATTAAGTACTCTCCTTCACTCAAACGCCCCGAGCGCTATTTTTCATACATACTTCGGGCAACTCCCAACCTTCCACCCGAGATCGGTTCCCGATGCTTGAATTCGTTTGGCTCGGGTGGTAATTTTGGGAAATTTTGGACGGGCCGTGCCCATTTTATCTGTTTGAACATCCGGAAAGCGAGCCTTTAGGTGCCACGTCGCGACGACATCCACAAGATTCTAATCATCGGGTCGGGGCCTATTATCATTGGTCAGGCGTGCGAGTTTGACTACTCCGGTACCCAGGCATGCAAAGCCCTGCGTGAAGAAAACTACGAAGTCGTCCTGGTTAATTCTAATCCTGCCACCATCATGACCGATCCCGATACGGCGGATCGGACTTATATCGAACCACTGACGGTGGAAATGGTGGAAAAAGTGATTGCCGCAGAGCGTCCAGATGCCTTGCTGCCAACTCTCGGTGGCCAAACAGGACTCAATCTTGCGATGGACTTGGAGCGGCTTGGAATCCTGGAAAAGTATGGAGTGGAAATGATCGGCGCTCGAGCCGATGTGATCGCCAAGGCAGAGGAACGGGAACAATTCAAACAAGCGATGGAGCGGATCAATCTGGATGTCTGTCGTGGACGCACGGTTCACACGGTGGAGCAGGCAAAAGAGGTTCTTATGGAAGTTGGACTGCCTTGCGTTGTCCGTCCCAGTTTTACTTTAGGTGGATCTGGATCAAGTATCGCATACAACCGCGAAGAATTTGATCATCTCGTGCGCGATGGTCTTGATCAATCACCGATTTCTGAGGTGTTAGTCGAAGAATCAGTTATCGGTTGGAAAGAATATGAGATGGAGGTGATGCGAGACGTTGATGATAACGTCGTCATCATCTGTGCGATCGAAAACTTTGATCCCATGGGGGTCCATACCGGTGATTCGATTACAGTGGCTCCGGCACAAACCCTCACGGATAAAGAGTATCAGCGGATGCGCGACGCCTCATTGGCAGTAATCCGTGAAATTGGTGTAGAGACGGGAGGATCGAACATCCAGTTTGCGATCAATCCTGAAGATGGCCGAATGATCGTGATTGAAATGAATCCTAGGGTAAGCCGATCTAGTGCTTTAGCTTCAAAAGCCACGGGATTCCCGATTGCCAAAATAGCTGCCAAGCTTGCTGTTGGTTATCGACTACACGAATTGCCAAACGATATAACGCGAGAAACGAGAGCAGGTTTTGAGCCTACGATTGACTATGTGGTGACAAAGATCCCGCGTTTCGCGTTCGAAAAATTTCCAGAGGCAACATCCACTCTCACCACACAAATGAAGAGTGTTGGTGAAACCATGGCAATTGGCCGCACTTTCAAGGAGTCGTTACAGAAGGCACTCAGGGGTTTAGAGGTTGGTCGGTTTGGAATTGGTGTTGACGGTCGTGATTTATGGGGCACAAAAGAACAACCCTCTGCCGATGAGATTCGAATTAAACTTGCCTCTCCAAATCAAGAAAGAATCTGGTACATCCGGTATGCTTTCAAGGAAGGTATGCCCATAGAAGAGATATCGGGAATTACGGGCATTGATCCGTGGTTTGTTTCTCAGATTGCAGAGCTCTGTCACATGGAGGATGCACTGAGAGATCTTGGGTCGCTTAGCTCCGTGGATGAATCTTCCATGCGTCGCGCAAAGCAGGCCGGTTTTTCTGATCGTCAATTGGCGACACTATGGCATTCCACGGATGAGGAAGTACGTGCGCATCGCAAAAAACTCGGCGTGATTGCCACGTTTAAATCGGTGGATACTTGTGGAGCCGAATTTGAAGCATACACACCTTATTTTTATTCAACTTATGAACAGGAAGATGAGACACCACAGAAATCGCCAGACCAAAAGCGGATTATGATCTTGGGTGGCGGGCCGAATCGCATCGGGCAGGGCATCGAGTTTGATTATTGTTGTTGCCACGCAAGTTTTGCACTTCAAGAATTAGGGATTGAGTCGGTGATGGTCAATTCCAATCCCGAGACTGTAAGCACCGACTATGACACGAGCGATTTGCTTTTTTTTGAACCGCTCACCACCGAAGATGTTTTGAATATCTGTGATCGCGTCCAACCGGATGGAATCATTGTGCAATTCGGTGGTCAAACGCCTCTGAATTTAGCCCGCGCTCTTCATAACGCTGGCGTTCCAATTATCGGAACTTCGGTCGATACGATCGAGGCGGCAGAGGATCGGGAAAAATTTCAGGCCCTCCTTAATCGATTAGGCCTGAAGCAACCCGCGAATGGAATCGCGCGAAATATGGATCAAGCACGTCGTGAAGCAGAAAAAATTGGTTACCCGGTGCTAGTTCGCCCTAGTTATGTATTAGGCGGTCGTGCAATGGAAATTTGTTACGACAAGGCGCAACTCGATCTTTACGTCAAAGAAGCATTTATCGCGGCAAACGGACAACCAGTTCTGATTGATCGGTTTTTGGAGGATGCCATCGAAGTGGATGTCGATTGCATTTTTGATGGCAAAACCGCAATTATCGCCGGCGTGATGGAACATATCGAAGAAGCAGGTGTGCATTCGGGTGATTCGGCTTGTGTGCTACCGCCCTATAGTCTATCCGCCGCGGTGGTTGGTGAAATTCGAGCGGCTTCAGAGTCGATGGCCAGGGAACTCAAGGTCAAGGGGCTGATGAATATTCAGTTCGCAGTCAAGATTGAGGAAGGTTTCCCTAGTGTTTACGTCATTGAGGCCAATCCCCGAGCGAGTCGAACGGTTCCTTTTGTTGCCAAAGCGACGGGATTACCGGCGGCTAAAATTGCGGCCAAAATTATGGCGGGAGAAGTCTTAGGTGAAGCCGTTCGCTTGGCAGATCTCGGTTATGCTACCGATCCCGAGCCGAATAAATTTTCCGTAAAAGAGAGTGTTTTTCCCTTCCGAAAATTTGCCGGGGTGGATATTGTGCTCGGACCCGAGATGAAGAGTACGGGCGAAGTCATGGGTGTTGCAGATACTTTCCCTGCTGCGTTCGCAAAAGGACAGCTGGCGGCTGGAGTGGTCGTCCCCGAAAAAGGTAAAATTTTTGTCAGTGTATCAAAGCGCCATAAAGAAGAAATTGTTTCTTTGGCTCAGCGACTACAAGATCTAGGTTACGATCTGCTGGCAACCCAAGGCACTGCAAGAAATCTTCAACAGGCAGGTGTCGAGGTTGAGGTTGTTAAAAAATTGCAGGAAGGACATCCCAATCTGCTGGATTATTTGGCCAACGAAGATGTTCAGCTGATCATGAATACGCCCAGCGGTAAGGGTGCGCGTACCGATGAAGGAAAAATCAGAGCGGCCTGCGTCTCCGGAGGTGTACCTTGCGTGACGACAATTCAGGGGATCGGTGCGGTTGTTAGTGCACTAGAGGCAGTCCGAGAGCAGGCATTGAATGTAGAACCGCTCCAGGATCGCCTTAAGCTGCATTCCGCGCAAGAGCAAAAAATTGCAACACTTTAATGACCAAGTGCTGTGAACTGTAAACTGTGAATAAAGGCTGTTTTTGAGACTGCAGCACTTCTTACGATCGTCAGTTTCCAAGAAGTAGATCGACTGCATTGCCGATATCTTCGCTTCGCATTAACGTTTCACCTACCAAAATAGCATCCACCCCCCCCTGTTGTAAACGCAACACGTCTTGCCGGGTGCTGATACCGCTTTCACCCACGACGAGGCACTCAGGTGGTATGTCAGTGCGTAGCTCTAAAACATGATCGAGATTTACCGAAAAGTCATGCAAGTTTCGGTTATTGACGCCAATCAGTGTTGCTCCCATTTCAAGCACCCGGTTGAGGTTCGATTTTTCATATATTTCTACAAGAGGCGACATTCTTAGATCGATCGTTGCCTGATAAAGGCTACGAAGTTCGCAATCATTAAGACATTCAGCAATCAGTAACACCGCATCGGCCCCGGCAGCCCGTGCCTCGAAAAGTTGA